>NZ_JBFUBK010000042.1:0-55498 GCF_056405815.1 Pseudomonas sp. P1_F1_2
CTTGTACATCGATCGATCTGAGGGGAGACCCTAATGAATTACAACTGGGACTGGGGCGTGTTCTTCAAGTCCACCGGCGTTGGYAGCGAGACTTATCTCGACTGGTACATCGCCGGTTTGGGCTGGACCATTGCCATCGCCATCGTGGCCTGGATCATTGCCCTGACGCTGGGCTCGATCCTGGGCGTCATGCGCACCGTGCCGAATCGCATCGTATCGGGCATCGCGACCTGCTACGTCGAACTCTTCCGTAACGTGCCGCTGCTGGTTCAGCTGTTCATCTGGTACTTCCTGGTGCCCGATCTGCTGCCTGCCGACCTGCAAGAGTGGTACAAGCAGGACCTCAACCCGACCACTTCGGCGTTCCTCAGCGTCGTCGTCTGCCTGGGCCTGTTCACCACCGCTCGCGTTTGCGAACAAGTGCGCACCGGCATCCAGGCCCTGCCAAAAGGCCAGGAATCCGCTGCTCGCGCCATGGGCTTCAAGCTGCCACAGATCTACTGGAACGTGCTGCTGCCCCAGGCCTACCGGATCATCATTCCGCCGCTTACCTCGGAATTCCTCAACGTGTTCAAGAACACGTCCGTGGCCTCGCTGATCGGCCTGATGGAATTGCTCGCGCAAACCAAACAGACCGCCGAGTTCTCCGCGAACCTGTTCGAAGCGTTCACCCTGGCAACGCTGATCTACTTCACCCTGAACATGAGCCTGATGTTGCTGATGCGCATGGTCGAGAAGAAAGTCGCCGTACCGGGCCTGATCTCCGTAGGGGGTAAATGATGGAATTCGACTTCTCGGGCATCATCCCGTCCCTGCCGGGTTTGTGGAACGGCATGGTCATGACCCTCAAGCTGATGGTCATGGGCGTGGTCGGCGGCATTGTCCTCGGCACCATTCTGGCGCTGTGCCGTCTGTCCCACAGCAAACTGCTGTCGAACCTTGCCGGCGCCTACGTTAACTATTTCCGCTCGATCCCGCTGCTGCTGGTCATCACCTGGTTCTACCTGGCGGTGCCGTTCGTATTGCGCTGGATCACCGGCGAAGACACCCCGATCGGCGCATTCGCCTCGTGCATCGTGGCCTTCATGATGTTTGAAGCCGCGTACTTCTGCGAAATCGTCCGGGCCGGTGTGCAATCGATTCCCAAAGGTCAGATGGGCGCCGCCCAGGCCCTGGGCATGTCGTACGGCCAGATGATGCGCTTGATCATCCTGCCGCAAGCGTTCCGCAAGATGACCCCGCTGTTGCTGCAGCAGAGCATCATCCTGTTTCAGGACACCTCGCTGGTCTACGCCGTCGGCCTGGTGGACTTCCTCAATGCTTCGCGCGCCAGTGGCGACATTATTGGCCGCTCCAATGAGTTCCTGATTTTCGCGGGTCTCGTGTACTTCATCATCAGCTTTGCCGCCTCGCAGCTGGTCAAGCGTCTGCAAAAAAGGTTCGCCGTATGATCTCTATCAAAAGCATCAACAAGTGGTATGGGGACTTCCAGGTACTGACTGATTGCAGCACCGAGGTCAAAAAAGGCGAAGTGATCGTAGTGTGCGGGCCATCCGGTTCCGGCAAATCGACCCTGATCAAATGCGTCAACGCCCTGGAGCCGTTCCAGAAAGGCGACATCGTGGTCGATGGCACGTCCATCGCCGACCCGAAGACCAACCTGCCGAAACTGCGTTCGCGCGTGGGCATGGTGTTCCAGCATTTCGAGCTGTTCCCGCACCTGACCATCACCGAAAACCTGACCATCGCGCAGATCAAGGTGTTGGGCCGCAGCAAGGAAGAGGCTACCAAGAAGGGCCTGCAACTGCTTGAGCGCGTAGGCCTGTCGGCTCACGCCCACAAACATCCGGGCCAACTGTCCGGTGGTCAGCAGCAGCGCGTGGCGATTGCCCGTGCACTGGCGATGGACCCGATCGTCATGCTGTTCGATGAACCGACCTCGGCGCTGGACCCGGAAATGGTCAACGAAGTGCTCGACGTGATGGTGCAACTGGCCCACGAAGGCATGACCATGATGTGCGTGACCCACGAAATGGGCTTCGCCCGTAAAGTGGCGGACCGGGTGATCTTCATGGACGCCGGCAAAATCATCGAAGACTGCCAGAAAGAAGAGTTCTTCGGTGACATCAGCGCCCGCGCCGAACGGACACAGCACTTCCTCAACAAGATTCTGCAGCACTAAAAAAAACACCGCTCTCCTGTAGGAGCACGGCTTGCCGGCGATGGCGTCATGGTGGATGTCATCACCGGCAAGCCGTGCTCCTACAGGGGCAGGTGATGATCCGAAGATTTGTGTTGTGGTTGACCCAAGGCATCTGTGATGAAATGCKACCCCACTCTCTATCGCGCCGCGCCGCCATCACTTGCCGTGAAACCCCGTCTGGTTCGCCATTTATTCCTGCCGCCGCTGATCATCGCCCTGATGATCGGATTGGGTTTTGCCGGCTTCTGGATCAGTGAACACTATGGCATTCGCAGCCTCAGCGAGAACGGCCAGCGTCAGCTCGAACTGCACGCCCGCGCCGTCGAGAGTGAAATCAGCAAATACACCTACCTGCCCAGCCTGCTGGAACTCGAAACCAGCGTACCCACGCTGCTGGCCGACCCGACGCCAGAACATCGGCAAACGGTTAATGAATACCTCGAAGGCCTGAACCGGCGCAGCCGCAGTCGGGCTATCTATGTGATGGACACCACTGGCCGCGTCATGGCCACCAGTAACTGGCGCGATGTCGACAGTTACCTGGGCGAAGACCTGTCCTTCCGTGCCTATTTCCAGAATGCCGTGCGCGGTCAGCCGGGGCGCTTCTATGGCATCGGCAGCACCAACGGCGAACCCGGCTATTACCTGGCCCATGGCCTGGAAGAACACGGCAAGATCATCGGCGTCGCGGTGGTCAAGGTCCGTCTCGAAGCCATGGAAGAACGCTGGCAACGGGCGCGCCTCGAAGCCTTCGTCAGCGACGAAAACGGCATCATCATCCTGTCCAGCGATCCAGCACGACGACTGAAGTCGGTGGTGCCGTTGAGCGATGAGACCAAGGAAAAACTCGCCCGCAGTCTCCAGTACTACTGGTTCCCATTGAACGAACTGCAACCGCTGGCCCGTGAAACCCTGGCCGAAGGCGTGGAAAAACTGACCTTCCCCGCCAACAGCGAAGTGGCGTCCGACGAAGAAAACATCAGCTACCTGGCTCAGACCCGGCCCTTGAGCGACACGCCGTGGAACTTCACCCTGCTCACGCCGCTTCAGGATTTGCGCCGCGAAGCGATCAATCAGGGGATTCTGGTGGCGGTGGCCTTCGCCCTCGTGGCGTTCCTGTTGATCGCCTGGAACGAGCGACGCAAAGTGATTGCCACCCGCCTCGCGGCCCGGGAAGCCTTGCAGGAAGCCAACAATCAACTGGAGCGTCGGATTACCGAACGCACTACCGACCTGCGCGCCAGCAACGAACGGCTCAAGGGCCAGATTCGCGAGCGCCGGCACGCCGAAGAGACGCTGCGCCGGGCTCAGGATGAACTGGTGCAGGCCGGTAAACTCGCGGCCATCGGCCAGATGTCGACCAGCATCGCCCACGAATTGAACCAGCCATTGGCCGCGCTGCGGACCTTGTCCGGCAACACCGTGCGCTTTCTGGAGCGCGGTCAGCTGGATATCGCCAGCACCAACCTCAAGACCATCAATGAACTGATCGACCGCATGGGTCGGATCACCGCCAGCCTGCGCTCCTTCGCGCGTCGCGGTGACGACAAAGGTCAGGCAAGCCTTGGCAAAGCCATTGACGCTGCCTTGCAACTGCTCGGCGGTCGGGTGGAAAGCGCGCACCTGCAATTGCACCGCGACTTCAGCGACGTGCAGGTGCAAATCGACCAGACCCGCCTCGAACAGATTCTGGTCAACCTGATCGGTAACGCCCTTGATGCCATGCAGGCTCAGCCGGTGCCGGAACTGTGGCTGGAAGGCGACGTGTTCGACGGCAAGTATCGCCTTCGTGTGCGCGACAACGGCCACGGCATTGATGCCGAAGCGCGCAAGCATCTGTTCGAGCCGTTCTTCACCACCAAACCCGGTGAACAAGGCCTGGGCCTTGGCCTGACCCTGTCCGCCAGCCTGGCCGCAGCCACCGGCGGGCAACTGGGTGTCGAACACCCGGCCAGCGGCGGTACCTCTTTTGTCCTCAGTTTACCGTTGGTAAGCCCTACTTCCGCCGAGCCAATATGAACAACGACCTTAGCGTGCTGATCGTCGAAGACGACCCCCATGTGCTGCTCGGCTGCCAACAGGCGCTGACCCTGGAAGACATTCCCTGCGTGGGCGTGGGCAGCGCCGAGGAAGCACTGGAACGCGTCGGCGACAACTTTGCCGGCATCGTCATCAGTGACATTCGCCTGCCCGGCATCGATGGCCTGGAACTGCTGAACCGGCTCAAGGCCCGTGATCGCAGCCTGCCGGTGGTGTTGATCACCGGCCACGGCGACATTTCCATGGCCGTCGGCGCGATGCAAAAAGGCGCCTATGACTTCATGGAGAAACCCTTCTCTCCCGAACGCCTGGTGGACGTTGCTCGTCGGGCCCTGGAACAACGCAGCCTCGCCCGTGAAGTCACTTCGTTGCGTCGACAACTGGCGGAACGCGACTCCCTCGAAGGCCGGATCATTGGCCGCTCGCCTGCCATGCAGAACCTGCGTGAGCTGATCGCCAACGTCGCCGACACCTCGGCCAACGTGTTGATCGAAGGCGAGACCGGCACCGGTAAAGAACTGGTCGCGCGCTGCCTGCATGACTTCAGTCGCCGCCACACCAAACAATTCGTCGCGCTGAACTGTGGCGGCTTGCCGGAAAACCTGTTCGAAAGCGAAATCTTTGGTCACGAGGCCAACGCTTTCACCGGCGCCGGCAAGCGGCGCATCGGCAAGATCGAACACGCCGATGGCGGCACGCTGTTCCTCGATGAAGTGGAAAGCATGCCGTTGCCGCTGCAAATCAAATTGCTGCGGGTATTGCAGGAACGCACCCTCGAACGCCTCGGTTCGAACCAGAGCGTGGCGGTGGATTGCCGGGTGATCGCGGCGACCAAGTCCGACCTGGTCCAGTCGAGCAAGGCCGGCGAATTCCGCAGCGACCTGTATTACCGCTTGAATGTCGTGACGCTGGAATTGCCGCCGCTGCGCGAACGTCGCGAAGACATCCTGCAATTGTTCGAACATTTTTTGCAGCAGTCGTCCCTGCGTTTCGACCGCATCGCACCGGAGCTGGATAACCAGACCGTGTCGAACCTGATGAGCCACGACTGGCCCGGCAACGTGCGCGAGTTGCGCAACGTCGCCGAACGCTTCGCCCTCGGCCTGCCCGCCTTCAAGAAGTCCGGCGCCAGTGGCAACAATCAAGGGTTGGCCTTTGCCGAAGCGGTCGAGGCCTTCGAACGCAACCTGCTCAGCGACGCCTTGCAGCGCAGCGGCGGCAACCTGACCCAGGCCAGCCTGGAACTGGGAATGGCCAAGACCACCCTGTTCGACAAAGTCAAAAAGTACGGGCTGAGCCACTGATGGATCTGATTCTGAAAGCCGCTTTGGGTGCGGCGGTGGTGCTGATTCTGGCGGCATTGGCCAAGACCAAAAACTATTACATCGCAGGCCTGGTGCCGTTGTTTCCGACCTTTGCGCTGATCGCGCATTTCATCGTCGGCAAGGGGCGCTCAATCGAGGACTTGAAGACCACCATCGTGTTTGGCATGTGGTCGATCATTCCCTACTTTGTTTACCTGGCGACGTTGTACGTGATGGTCGACCGGATGCGCCTGGAGGCTTCGCTGGCGGTGGCGGCAGTGGGCTGGTTGATCGCGGCCACCGTGCTCGTCAGTGTCTGGGTTCGCCTTCACAGCTGACGCAACGGCACTACGGGTGTGGGGAAAGGGGCAAGTCTCTTGGAGACTGCCCGTAAACCTTCTGCAACTGCGCTTGTGTCAACGCATCTTCAAACGGCACCGGCACCGATTTCACGGCCCCGTAGAGATTGCGATAACGCCAGTAGTTCCCGTTGTTGGCCAGTTGATAACCGCGCTCGACCACTCGCTGGCCATCAAGGTTATAACGCAAGGTTTCCTGGGCTGCCGCGGGTGGTGTCGGCTGCATCAGGTCGGTGGCCAGAACGCGCATCGATTCGTCGATACACTCGTCGAGCACAGCCGTGACCTTCACCAAATCGAGGCTGCCGTCGTCGATGCACTGCTTGCCACAGCGTCGAATCGGCTGGCTGACCACTTCGATCCGCATGCGATACAACGCCGAACCGGCAATGTCCTGGACCTGGACCTGATTGACCAGCACGAAACTGCCACGATCCGGGGTCAGCATCAGTTTGGGTTCAATCACCAGGTGCGCAGTGACTTGCCCCTCTCCTTGCTTGAACCCGGCCACTTGCGAAGCCTGTTGATAGCGCTTTTGCAGATGCTCCTGCAACGGAACGCCCGCCATCAAGTCGGCCATCGGTCGCGCCTCGTTGAGCGCGGTCTTTTCCGCATCGCGCTGCAAGCTGCCGCTGCCCATCTGGGTGTTGACCAGGCTGGCCACCAACAAGCCGGCAATCCCGGCACTGTTGCCCGAGCTGGCCACCAGATTCTGACTCGACGACGCGGCTTGCAAGGCTGCCTGGGAGTCAATCACGGTGCTGGCACCGACAAAGGATTGCGGCAACTGCACATCGACCTTAAGCCCGTGGGCCTGGACGTAAGGCAAGGCACTCTGATCCTTGAAACCGGCCTCAGGGGCCGGTTTCTGTGCGCACCCGGTCAGCATCAGCAGGACCAAGGCACCCGCCACTGTGGGCAGACGCATCATTGGGTGAAAGGCGTGATCATTTGCTGACGGCTACTGTCCATAGCCTGATAGAACGCGTTGGACAGGTTGGCGTAGGTCGGCTCGTCCCACTCACCCTGGGCGGCCTGAACAGCAACAAAGGGTTTGAACCACAACAGTTTGTTGTCGGCCAGATCGATCACCATGCCCTGTCCGCCCACCTGCGCCATTGGCACGCTGGTCGGCACGATGCTGTAGTAGCTGCGGGTGGCACCGGTGGCGTAGACATTCACCAACAGCAGACGATCAACGCCGTAGGAAGCCTTGACCGGCGTCATGTCCCGGGTCATGTAACCTTCGCGGAAACTGGTTTCCTTAAAAGCTGCAAGGTCGACCGGCTTGTCGATTCGCTTGGCTTTGTAACCCTTGGCCTGCAGCTTGGCGACAAGGACATCCGGCAAGGTGTTGAGGTCACTCACTTGCCACTTTTCGACGTTGTCACTGAGCTTGCTGTTAACGCCCTTGTTGATGGCGTAATCGAGCAGCCCCTGATTACCGGTCAGCGCCAGCACCGGCGCAGGCACCACAGTGATTGCCACACCAATAGTCGGCTCTTTGGCATCCCAGAATTGCTGGTCCAGCGGAACTGGCGGTTGTACGTGGGCACAACCAGTGAGGGTCAGGCAGGCGAGCAACGTCAGCGCTGCCCAGGTGCGTAGAGCGTGAAGAGTCATGGATCAAGTCCCTATGATTATTAGCAGTGCTGCTTATGTCGGCAGCACCGGTAAAAACCGTAGTGGCATATTGATATATTTTTGATCGGTAGTCGTCAGCTAACGGTGCCGCCCTTGGCCTCGCTCATGATCTGGCGAATCGCCCCGACAAACGTCTCCACCGGCTGCCCGCCAGTCACCGCGTACTGCCCGTTGAACACCACGGTCGGCACCGAACTCACACCACGCGACAGCCACAATTGCTCTTCCTCGCGCACCTCTTTGGCAAATTCATCCGACGCCAGAATCGCTTCGGCCCGCTGGCGATTGAGCCCCACGCCTTCGGCGATCTGCGCCAGTTGAGCGTGATCGGAAGGGTTGCCGCCCTCGGTGAAGTACGCCCGGAACAAGGCTTCTTTGAGATTGAACTGCAAGCCTTCCAGCCCCGCCCAATACAACAGGCGATGGGCATCAAAGGTGTTGTAGATGCGGCTGTCTTTACTGGTGCGAAATTCGAACCCGACCTCGGCGCCACGGGCGCGGATCATTTCGCGGTTCTTCTGCGATTGCTCAGGGGTCGAGCCATATTTTTCGGTGATGTGTTCGGTGATGTTCTGCCCTTCGGGGGACATTTTCGGGTTCAGTTCGAACGGCTGAAAACGGATCTCCGCCTGGACCTCGCCACCCAGAATGTCCAGCGCCCGGGTCAGGCCGTACAAGCCGACGACGCACCAGGGGCAGGACACGTCGCTGACGAAATCGATTTTCAGGGAGTTACTCATCGCACACCTCGCAGGCTGAATCGCGCTGGAAAGTTCGCACGATACACCTGACCGGGCCGCGTTGGCAGTCATCCCCCAATCCCTGTGGGAGCCGGGCTTGCCCGCGATGGCGGTGTGTCAGTCTGGGGTGTTTGSGGGGTGTGTTTAGTTCTGTTTAGGGTTACTTCCTGAAAGCTACAGTGCCTTGCGCCGCCGCCTACAACCACGTCAGAATCCGCCGGCTTGTGCGCCTGGAGGGCCGTCGGTAACTTGGTTCCGTCACTGATTTCCAGTGATCGGGTTTAGTAGCCCGGATTACCCCTCAAGACGGATGCATAAGCGTCATTCAGTCAGGTTTTCACCTGCACTTGATGGTGGCTGTGTGCATGGYACCCTCGGGTGCGCCGGGTTTGAGGGAGTTACCGGTCTACTAACTTGCGCACAGCTACCACCCCTACCGTTTAGTAGCGAGAGAGGTTGTAGCCCTACTAAAGGTAAATCCCTCAATGTTCAAAATTACTCCAAACCCACCGGAAACCGACGACGTTTCCCCCTACGAAGCCCCTGAGTCCAAAAAACTCAACAAGGCCGCCGACCGCGCCCTCGACTACTACCTCAAACCGGTCATCCCCAAAGACACGCCCCGCAAACCCAGCACGATCTACCTCGTCGCCCCCGACACCGACAACGAAACCTTGCTGGTCAACGCCTGTGAGACGTTGGCGTCAGCGAGTGTCATGTTGAGCAACTTCGCCGCAACGGTTGACGGCACCCAGCGCAACACCGTGCTCGGCATCCAGCAGTCCGTCATGCTCGGCGAACTGGCGGTAAACCGGATGCTGGATAACGTCGTCCCCACATAATTCTCAACCCGTAGAAGATCAAATGTGGGAACGGCGGTGCGACGATTCGACTTGCTCGCGAAGGCGGTGTGCCAGTCAAATCAGATGTCGACTGACACGACGCTTTCGCGAGCAAGCCCGCTCCTACAGTTTGATTTGGGGGATTACAAGAGATTCGGCGCAGGCACCGGATCAATCTGCGCCCAATGCGAAGTGTCTTCGCGATGCTCTTGCAAGTACGGCAACACCGCCGCCAGCAACGGCTCTTTAAAGGCTTCCTGGAAGCGATGCGCCAACCCCGGAATCAACTTCAACTGACTCCCGCGAATATGCGCCGCCAAATGCACGCCGTGCATCACCGGCAACAACGGATCAGCCGTGCCATGCACCACCAGCGTCGGCACGCGTAGCTGATTGAGCAGGTCCACGCGACTGCGCTCGGCGAGGATCGCCATGATCTGGCGCTTCACACCTTCCGGGTTGAACGCCCGGTCATAGGACTGCGCCGCCTGCTGCAACAAGGCCTGCCGATCATCTGTCACCGACGGGCTGCCCAACGCCGCGAGCAAGTCAGCTTGTTGCTCCAGCGCCACTTCGCGATTCGGCGCGCCACGACGCGACAACAATTGCACCAGCGCCGCACTCGGCGCCGGCAAGCCTTCGGCACCGGAGCTGGTCATGATCAAGGTCAGGCTTTCCACACGCTGCGGCGCCATCGCCGCCATGTGCTGGGCGATCATCCCGCCCATGCTCGCGCCCAATACGTGAAATTGCTCGACGTGCAGCGCGTCCATCAGGCCAAAGGCATCGTCGGCCATATCGGTCAGGGTGTACGGCGCCGACACCGGCAAGCCGAGTTTGTAGCGCAACGCTTCAAACGTCAGGTTGGCCTCGGCCGGGGTTTGCCGCCACGTGGAGAGGCCAACATCGCGGTTGTCGTAACGAATCACCCGAAAGCCCTGCTGACACAGCGCAACCACCACCTCGTCCGGCCAGTGAATCAATTGCCCACCCAGGCCCATCACCAGCAACAGCGCCGGGTCGGACGCACGGCCAATGCTCTGGTACGCCAGGCTCACCTGCGCCAGATCGACGTGTTCGGTTGGAACGTTGACATCACAACGAGAGGCCGCCAACGACGGCAGGCCAAATAGCAACGCGGCCAGAAAAATGGCTTTAGAAAAAAAAGACGCACTCATGAAAAAACACCAACACGCAGAACCCCAGTAGAGCGCGAGTCTGATGAAGTTTGTTCAAGCGCGCTGCCACAGTTGCGTGACAGTTTCGTGAATATCGCCCAATGGTCAATACGATAACTATGTAGTGCCACGCAGGGCCGTAAATTGCCTTCAATGACGCGCTCAAGAGCGGACACGCCGCTCTCCTGCACAGAGCTATGTCGTCATGAAAGAACGTGTGTTCAGCGCCTTGCCCGATTCCCCGCCGGTCGTGATGGCGGCCCATCCCCCCCTGAAAAACAACCCCGATGAAAGCCTGCTGCTGAGCGCCACGACACGCTGGCGCGAGAGCAGCCGGGCSTTGCAGGCGCTGTTCAGCGCCGCGCCGCACAGAGCACACCGTAACGAACCCTCGCTCAACGAACGCTGGAATGCCTATTGGGGCACCCGAGCCCCCGGTACGCCGTTATCGCGACGCGAGTGGGCCGGGCAGTTGTATCGCAACCATTTCGAGGCCTGTGCTCAAGTAGCCTTTGCCCGCAGAACCCTGAGTGCTGAACAGCTGAAGCCGTTGCAATTGATCATCGATCCGCCTGCCGAAGGGCTTTTTCTGGACAATCAGCCCGTGCGGAGTGAACGGCTGACGTTGATTCTGAGCGACAGCGGCACCCTGAAATTCCCCGCCGCCTGGGTCATCAGCGTCGGGGATGGGCCTGCCATCGCACAGTGGCTGTACCTGCCCGAGCGTCCCGTTCCCATTCAAGTCTTCCCTCAGCGCAGCGACATGGAAGCCTGGTTATCCGGGCAATCGCTCATCCCCCAAGGCCTGCCGGAGGATGACGTGCGCTTTGAATACACCGCCAACGCTCAGCCGCTGATATCAGGCATTACTGAACTGCTGCTCCACCCGCATCACACCAACACCGTGATTTTCGCCCTGCCGCCGGTCGTTGAAGTGACGGTGGTTGACGAAGATGATCCGCCGCTGTTTGGCAGCCTGTTCGCCGACATCCCCTGGTCCCTGCGCCAAGCCGCGTTGAACCGGCAGCGCGATGCCCTCGAAGCGCTGCTGGGCGATGCGTTTGAAAGTGACCGGCAACSACCCTTCGAGGCGGCAATGAAGGCGTTGGAGCAGGCAGAGCAGACCGCTGACACCGCCGCCCGCGCCCTGCTTTACCGGTCACGTACCCTCGACTTTACGACCATCAACCGCGCGTTCAGCGCGCTCTATCAGGCGCACCAGGATGGCTTGCGCGCAGAGGCCGACATTCAACGGGCCCTCAAGCAACTCGACAGCGATGAATTCAGCCTGCTCCAGGCCGTGCTGGACGCACCGCTCGCCGCCAATCGCGATACCGGCATCATCGCCGCCAGCCTGACGCTGTCGATGACCGACCCAACCGGCAACGTCACGACGCAGTTGCTCAATGGACCGTTCGTGATCACCCGAGCGCCGCTCGACGCCGCTTCATCCCACAGCCTTTTGCTGTACTGGCCCGGCAGCGGTGGCGGCTTGCAACGGTTCGCCAATCGCACCGAGCTGGAGCGGCAAGTGTTCAAGATTCAGGACCGGGATCCGGTGTTGGCCTTGCAGCTGAAAAAAATCGACACCGACCCGCTGCATGACAGCCTCGATCAACTCACCCGCCATTCCGAAGACAGCGCAGCGCACATCCGCCAGTCCACGCCCGACGCCGCTCAGGCGCTACTGCGTGCAGACGAACTGGAAAAACTGCGCAAACAAACGCTGGCCACCTTGCAGGTGCCGGTGCACGCCGCACGAAGCCTGGCGTTCTCGCACCAGTTGGAGCAAAGCCGCAGTGGCGCGCTCTTCTCCCTGCTGCCCGAGTGGCTCGCCACCTTGTCAGCGTCCGAGCGTGTTGAACTCAAGGCCCTGTTCGAGGCTTACCTCCTGGCGATGCGCCGCAGTCACCAACAGCTGGAAACCGCCTTGGCGCCGCGTGACGATTTCACCCGTCAGCAGGTGCAGGCCCGCCTGCGCCAGGACTTCGCGCTCGAAGGGCATTTTGAGGTGCAACTTGATCTGCCCGATTCGGTGACATTGCAAAAACAACTGGCAGAAGGAGCCGCCCCGGGAACCCCGCAAAAACTCGTCGCGGTCCCCAGTCAAACCCGCAACACAATGTCCCTCGAAGAACTCGCGCAACTGAACCTCGACAACACCCCCTCGATGCGATTGGAGCCTCTTTCACTGCGACTGGGCTTTATGCGGGTGGACGTTACGGCAACCGATCCCGCCGAACGTCAGGCATTGCTACGCGGCATCACCTTGCCCTGGCTACGCAACGTCTTGCCGGAACTTGATCTGCCCCAAGCCTACGAAACACTGATCCGCGATGCCTTCACCGGCTCGGCCAGCGAGGCCGTGTTTGTGCAGGCGCATCGTCGCGAATGCCTGATCGATCCGTGGCGCCTGATGCTGACGTTGCAGGGGACCTGCGCACGTCTGCAAAAACAGATCAATCAAGTCGAATGGCAGGTGCTGAAGATCGCCATTGAGGCCAACACCCCTGACGCCTGGAACGTGGACGGCCAACGCATCGTGATCCGGCCGGCGTACCTGAGCGCTGGCGGCAAGGACACGCCCAACGAGGGGCCCACAACCTTATCCGGGGTGACGTTCATTGAAGAGCAAGTCAGCCGGATGACCCTGCTGTATCTGCCGGATAGCCCCGATGGGCAGTYCCTGCGTCGCTACGACAACCTGGAAGCGGCTCGCGGGGCCTTGTTCAATCTTTGCCTGCGTCGCGAAATGGTTGACTACCTGGCAGGACGAGCGTTGCAAGGCCGGGGGCCAGCCCATGTCAGCCGCATCAATCAGGCCGTGCTTAAACATTTCGACGCCATGATCGGGGTCGGCGAGCCGTGGCCAAAAACCACGTCACTGGCGGCCCATCTGCTCGATGCCCATATGGGGCGCCTGATCGAAACCCATCGCGCAACGTCCCGTTCCAACGATGACCTGTACCTGGAGCGCTACGCGCTCAGCGGTCCGAGGGCGTTCAATTACATGAGAATGGCCTTGGGCGTGGTGCCCTTTGTCGGCTCGGCCATTGCCCTTTACGACGCCTGGAGCAGTGCCAACCGGGCTGTCGCGTCGCTGCTGCGCGGCGACGTGGGTGATGGTGTGACCGAGATTGAGTCGGTGCTGCTGTCACTGGTCGATGCCGCCATGGATATTCTTCCGGGGGTTGCCGCGAGGCCCCGATCAGCCAAAAGCGCTCGCGCGCTGGCGCGCCTTCGTCAGTTGGAGGCATCAGGCCGCCACGCCGGTGCGTTGCAAGCCAGGTCACAGCGCCAGGCGCGGCATGGCTTCAATCGCTTCGCTGGCTACGATTATGAACAGCCGATTTCCCTTGCCGGACTGCTGCCGGCTACCCACGGGATCTACCGCAACATTTACCGGCATGTGGACGGCGATTTCATCGTTCGCCAAGGGCGCATCTTTCAGGTTGAACGCAGCACCGACTCACGAAACTGGCGACTGACCGGCACCCGCCAGAAAACCTATAAGCAACCGGTTGGCCTGGATGAGGTGGGGTGTTGGGACACTTACTTCGGTGTCTATGGGGTGACGTTCGAGGGGGGCGGGCTGGGCGGCGGCAATCTGCTCGGGCACCTGGCGGACCGGCTCGACCCGATCTGGCCGGCCGCCATTCGCGAACGCCTGCCGCGCTGGTGGGCCGACCAGGCGTTTCGCCGTCAGAACGCGTTGACCGAAGCGGCAGACGATTTCGCCCCGCAACTCGACGCCCGGGTCAAGCACACCAATGCCCTGATTAAAACGTACAACACCAGCACGCTTGAGCAGCGTCCGGCATTGATACCGGCCACCGAAACCGCGTGTATCGGCGACATCGAACTCGCCAGCCGACACTATGAAACGCTGGCTGAGCTATTCCCCCTGACCCATGGCAACAAGCGGCGCGTGCTCAAGGACATGCAGAGCCATGACGCCCTGCTGATCACCGATCGGTACAGGCAACGGGTGTTCCTGGCCAATCATCGGGCCGATCCGTTGATGGACCGGATCGACGAGCTGGTCGCCCAACTGGATGCACTGCCGGGCGATGCGATCAGCGAACGCGTGCGGGTTCTGGAAGACACCCGAAAATTGCGCGTGCAGTTCATCCGCGAACTGGATCACATCGATGCCGGGATGCGCGATCTCAACCTCTGGTACGAACGTATTTCAGTCAGCAACCACAAGGCACAAATTACCGGCGAAGTCATGATGCTGAACGGGCGGCTCAACGAAGCCAACCTGCTCTACTTGAGAACCGGTCACCTGCTGGAAGTCGTCAAACGCTTTGATCATTCACGGGACGTCTCCTGGTTCTACCTGCAAGGCCAGACAGAAAATCTGCGGGTCAAAGTCGACCGGGCCTTGTTCACCCAGTTCAGCCTGACGGAAGTCATCGCCACCAAGGCCCAGCGCAATCAAATCTTGCAGGAATGTCTCGATCTTTATGGTGCCTTTCGCCGCGGGATGAACGCCTGGACCGCCAGTTATCCGCAACACTTTCATCAGGACGCCGTGGTGCCACTGCTGGAGGGCCTCGAAAAAATGGCCGAGCGCGCACGCAAGGGCATCGATCAACAGGCGCCCGCCTCTGTTGCCGGCAAGCGCAGCAAAAAAGTGTTCACCACCGAAGACGATCAATTGCTGATCGGAGTGGAGCGCTGGGAGCCGACAACGCAAAAGCGCCAATACACCCTGACCGGACAGGGCGGATTTGATGAAGTGTGGGAACAAGGTACAAACGGCAAGTTTCGCCTGCTGAACCCGCCCGAGCCAGCAACCCATACGCCTCAACGGGACCTTGGCGCGTTGGTCGAAGATGCTCGCAGCCGCCTGCAATCTCAGGAGGCTTACAAGATCAGGATTCAATCTTATGCGGCGCACGACATGCTGCCAGTGGACCTGGAGCACACGATGACCAGTGAGGCTGGCGAGTTGACCCGGCGCGCGCTGGCTATCCAGGACATTGCCCCGCGACACCCGCTCATCGAGCAACTGCGCAACAAGGCGACCGAGCTCGTTGCCAGCGGACGCCAGATGCGCACCCGCCAATCCTTGAGTACCCAACGACCGACCGATGGAATGCTGGATGACCTGATCAGTCACAACGCCGTGGAGATACGCAAGACAAGCCCGATCAAACACTTGGGCAAACGTTCTGACGGTCGAAGCGATCACCTGCAGGAATATGAAATATGGGACGTGACCGCGCAACCACCCAAACTGTTGTGGTACGCCCACTTCCACTACGCCAAGGCAGCCCCCGCGTTCGCCGAGTTCGAAAAGGCGCACCTGAAACTGCCGGAACACCGGTTTCTGACCCACGCCGACAACGCCGCGCTGCCTTACGCGGACATCGGCAAAAAGTCAGCCGCGCTCAGGCATTTTGATCAGGGCTAAAAAGTAAAACGGGAGCGGCTGGGCCGCTCCCGTTTCACTGTTTTCAAGCCAATTGGCTGCGCAACTGTCGGGCCGCCGCCACCATGTTCACCAGCGCCGCTTCAGTCTCTGGCCACGCCCGGGTCTTCAGACCGCAATCGGGGTTGACCCACAAGCGCTCGGCGGGAATGCGCTTCACGGCTTTGCTCATCAACTTGACCATCTCGGCGGTGTCCGGCACCCGTGGCGAGTGGATGTCGTACACACCCGGCCCGATGTCGTTCGGGTAGTCGAAGGCTTCGAAGGCCTCCAGCAGTTCCATGTCCGAACGCGAGGTTTCGATGGTGATCACGTCGGCGTCCATGTCGGCGATGGCCTTGATCACGTCATTGAATTCGCTGTAGCACATGTGAGTGTGGATCTGCGTTTCATCGCGCACACCCGATGCACTCAAGCGGAACGCTTCGACCGCCCAATCCAGGTAGTCCTGCCATTGCGCGCGGCGCAGGGGCAAGCCTTCACGGAACGCGGCTTCGTCGATCTGCACGATCTTGATGCCGGCGGTTTCCAGGTCCACCACTTCGTCCCGCAGGGCCAGCGCTAACTGCTGCGCCTGGACTTTGCGCGACACGTCTTCACGGGGGAACGACCACATCAACATGGTCACGGGACCGGTGAGCATGCCTTTCATGACCTTGTCGGTCAGGCTCTGTGCGTAGGTGATCCAGTCGACCGTCATCGCGTTCGGGCGGCTCAGGTCGCCGTAGATGATCGCCGGTTTGACGCAGCGCGAGCCGTAGCTCTGAACCCAGCCGAAGCGGGTGAACAGGTAGCCGTCCAGTTGCTCGGCGAAGTACTCGACCATGTCGTTGCGTTCGGCTTCACCGTGCACCAATACATCCAGGCCCAGGCGCTCCTGCACTTGCACCGCGTGGCGGATTTCGCTGTGCATCGCGTCGGTGTAATCGTTGGCCGACAGCCTGCCTTGCTTGAACGCCTGACGGGCCAGACGGATCGCGCTGGTCTGCGGGAACGAGCCRATGGTGGTGGTCGGGAATGTCGGTAGTTTCAGGCGAGCGCGTTGCTGTTCGACGCGTTGGGCAAACGGCGAATGGCGCTGGCTGTCCGCAACGCCAATGGCAGCGATACGCGCCTGCACGGCGGCTTTGTGGATACGCGGCGACTCGGCACGACTGGCCGCAATTGCGCGGCTCTGGGCCAGCGCCGCTTGCACGCTGGGCGATTGCGGGTCGTTGAGGGCATCACGCAGCACGGCGATTTCGCCACACTTCTGCACGGCAAACGCCAGCCAGCTTTTCAGTTCCGGGTCGAGTTTGTCTTCGCGGCGCAGATCCACCGGGCTGTGCAGCAACGAGCACGAACTGCTGACCCACAGGTTGTCGCCAAAACGCTCTTGCGCCGGTTGCAGCTGAGCCAGCGCCTGCTCCAGTTCGCAGCGCCAGACGTTGCGACCGTTGACCAGGCCGACCGAGAGAATCTTGTAGGTCGGCAGGCGATCCAGCACCTGGCCCAGTTGATCCGGCGCACGCACGGCGTCGATGTGCAGGCCTTGCACCGGCAGGCCGACGGCCAGGCCGAGGTTGTCTTCCAGGCCGCTGAAGTAGGTCGCCACGAGTTTTTTCAGCGGCGAATATTGAAGGATGTGGTAAGCGCGTTCGAACGCATTTTTCCAGGCTTGCGGCAGGTCGAGGGTCAGGATCGGCTCGTCGATCTGCACCCATTCCACACCTTGTGCGGCGAGGCGCCCGAGGATTTCGTTGTACACCGGCAGCAGGCGTTCCAGCAGGTCGAGTTTGTCGAAGTCATTGCCTTTGGCCTTGCCCAGCCATAGGTATGTCAACGGGCCGATGATCACCGGTTTGACGGTGTGACCGAGGGCCTTGGCTTCGTCCACTTCGTCGAACAACTGCTCCCAGCTCAGTTTGAATTGTTGGTCAGCGCTGAATTCCGGGACCAGGTAGTGGTAGTTGGTGTCGAACCATTTGGTCAGTTCCTGGGCGTATTGCGCGGTGCTGTGTTCGCCGCCGCAGCAACTGGCCGTGGCGCCACGGGCCATAGCGAACAAGGTGTCGAGGGTCGGCAGGCCGGCGGCATCCTTGGTGCTGTCGAAACGCTCGGGGATCACACCGAAGGTCAGCGAATGGGTCAGCACCTGGTCGTACCAGGCGAAATCGCCCACGGGCAGCAGGTCGATCCCGGCGCCTTTCTGCAATTGCCAGTGCATGGCACGCAATTGGCGGCCAACGCGGTCCAGGGCAGCCTGATCAATGTCGCCCTTCCAGTAGGATTCGAGGGCTTTTTTCAGTTCACGGTCCGCGCCGATGCGTGGGAAACCAAGTGTGTGGGCCAGAGCCATGATGTATTTCTCCCTGTAAAAGATGGCGCTATTGTCGACAGCCAACCCAACATGAGACAAACTCAACCTTTTCGTGTTGATCACAAGTTTTCCTCATGGAGCCATCCGGTGCTTGAAATCCGTCACCTGAAGACCCTGCACGCCTTGCGCGAAGCCGACAGCCTGGTCGATGCCGCCGACCGCCTGCACCTGACGCAGTCGGCCCTGTCCCACCAGTTCAAGGAACTGGAAGAGCGCATGGGCATGCAGTTGTTCGTGCGCAAGACCAAACCGGTGCGCTTCACCAGCGCCGGTTTGCGCCTGCTGCAACTGGCCGACGCCACCCTGCCGTTGCTGCGCGGTGCCGAACGCGATATCGCACGATTGGCCGGTGGCACGGCAGGCCGTTTGCACATGGCGATCGAGTGCCACAGTTGCTTCCAGTGGTTGATGCCGACCATCGACCAGTTCCGCGATGCGTGGCCAGAAGTCGAGTTGGATCTGGCGTCGGGGTTTGCCTTTGCGCCTTTGCCGGCGCTGGCGCGCGGTGACCTGGACCTGGTGGTGACCTCTGACCCACTGGACATCGCCGGGATTACCTACGTGCCGCTGTTCACCTATGAAGCCATGCTCGCGGTGGCCAACCAGCATCGGTTGGCGAGCAAGGCCTACATCGTTCCGGAAGATCTGCTGAGCGAAACCCTGATCACCTACCCGGTGGAGCGTGATCGGCTGGACATCTTCACCCGCTTCCTCGAACCGGCCGACATCGAACCGGCGCAGGTCCGCACCTCGGAACTGTCGGTGATGATGATGCAACTGGTGGCCAGCGGACGCGGCGTGTGCGGCATGCCGCACTGGGCGCTGCACGAATACAGCTCACGGGGTTACGTGAAGGCCAAGCGACTGGGCGAGAAAGGCTTGTTTGCGACGCTGTACGCAGGGATCCGCGCGGACATGCTGGATGCGCCGTACATGCGTGATTTCTTGCTGACGGCCAAGGACACGTCGTTCTCGACGCTGGATGGCGTCAGCGCCGTTCGCTAGGAACACATAGCCCTTGTAGGAGCCGGGCTTGCCCGCGATGGCGATTTTCCAGTCAATGTCTGCGGTGACTGACACACCGCCATCGCGGGCAAGCCCGGCTCCTACAAGGTCTATCGGTGGGGTTTAGAGCTCACGCCACATATGGATCTTGTCGAAGTAGTCCTCACCCACGCGCACGGCCATGGGTTCGAGGCCGAACTGGATGAAGCCGCAACGGCTGTACAAGTTGAACGCGGTGTCGTTGCCGGCGGTGACGGTCAGTTTGATCAGCCTCAAGCCCTGATGCTTGCCCGCCTCGGCCAACGCTGCCTGCACCAGTTGCTGCCCCACCCCGCGCTGGCGGACGGTGCCCGAGACGTACATGCCAAACAGCGTCGCCTTGTGCCGGGCCTTTTCCCGCGCCTCGAACGCCAGCCCGACGATGCCCGCCAGCCGCCCTTCTACAAACGCCCCGAGCACCACATCCAGTTTGCTGGTCAGGCGCCCTTCCCACCCACTCAGCGGCATCGCGGCGCGCTCGCGCACGCTGGAGGTGAACGCCTGCGGATGCCGGTCGTAGGCTTCGAGCATCAGTTCCCGATAGGCCAGGGCATGACTGGCGTCCAGCCGCTCAATCCACATGTTCAAACCGTCCTGCGTTGCTCAAGCATCAGCCGCACCGCCAGCGTCGCCAACACAAAACTCATGAAATAACGCTGCACCGCCAGCCAGGTCGGGTTGTTGACGAACCACGAGGCGATGCCGGCCGCGAACAACGCGATCAGCAGATTGACGCAGAAGCTGACACTGATCTGCGTCAGGCCAAGGATAAGGCTTTGGCTGAACACCGAGCCGTGTTCAGGGTTGATGAACTGTGGAAACACCGACAGGTAAAACACCGCAATCTTGGGGTTCAACGCGCTGGTGAGAAAACCCATGGTGACCAGTTTGCGTGACGAGTCCGGCGGCAACTGCTGCGCCTCGAACGGTGAACGCGCGCCGGGTTTGACCGCCTGCCAGGCCAGCCACACCAGGTACAACGCCCCGGCCCATTTCAAGACTTCGTAGGCCATCGGCACGGCCAGGAACACCGCGGTCAAACCGGCCGCGGCGGCGAACAAGTGGACAAAGAACCCCGCGACCACGCCCAACAATGACGTCACGCCCGCCTTGCGCCCCTGGCAGATTGAACGGGAAATCAGGTAGATCATGTTCGGCCCCGGTGTCAGCACCATCAGCAACGCGGCGGCGGCGAAAATCAGCAAATCTTGAAGCGGGATCATGGGCAGTCCTTCGTCCGTAATTGATCAGGCAGGTTCGGTCAGCGAAGCTCGATAAAACGGCAGGATCAGGTCGCGTGTCAATGGCGCCAGCGTGATATCACCGTCGGTGGTCGGGTCAATCCAGATCACTTCTTCGATTTCGGCTGCGGGGGTGACGTCCTCCTCGATGGCCAGCCGAAAAAGTTCGGCCTCTACGACAAAACCCGGCTCGTTGGCGGCCGGTGCCGAGAATTTCCCGAGGTAGCTGGCGTGCGACGGATCGATGACTAACCCCAGCTCTTCTTCCAGCTCGCGGGCCAAGGCGTGAACCGGCTGCTCATGGGCTTCGATCTTGCCGCCCGGTTGCATAAAGGCCTGGGTGCCGCGCTTGCGCACCAGCAATGTGCGGCCGTCGGGGCCGATCAACAGGGCGGCGGCGATGCGGATGATGCGTGGCGTATCAGCGGATGGACGGGTCATGGATCGGAATTGGCCTTGGGAAAAAGCCGCAAGGTTCACATAAGTGTCGGTGCTTCGTCACGGGGAAAAATATCTGCAACTCACTGCCGAACCTTTGTGGGAGCGAGCTCGCTCCCACAGGGTTCTGTACTGCAAGCCGATTGCTTATGTAGCTTCCTGGAAATCCATCTCCGGTGGCTGGCGACGGAAACCGCCGGTCAGCACCGCCAGGTACACCACGCCAATCGCCAGCCAGCTCAGGCCCAGGTAAATCGCCAGGTGGTCGAGGCTGACCATCAGCCACAAGTCCGCCACCAGACCGATGAACGGGAACACCAGGAACAGCACCAGCTCACGCGGGCCTTTTTTCTCGCCGCCGATCCAGTAGTGAAAAATCACCGACAGGTTGACCAGGCTGAAGGCGAGGAACGCGCCGAAGTTGATGAACGAGGTCGAGGTGGTGACGTCCAGTTTCAGCGCCAGCAAAGCAACGACCGCGCACAACAGGATGCTGTTGACCGGGGTGCCGAATCGTTCGTGCAAGGTGCCAAAGAACGATTTTGGCAGCACACCGTCACGGCCCATGGCGAACAACAGACGCGAGCCACTGGCCTGTGCCGAAAGGCCCGAGGCGAACTGGCCGACGATCAGGCCGATCAGGAAGATCGACACAAACAGGTCGCCGCCGATGTTGCGGGCAATCTCGTAGGCGGCCGAGTCAACGTTGTCGAACTGGAACGAGGGATGCGCGATCTGCACGAAGTACGAGACGCTGACGAAGATCAGCCCGCCGACCAGGGTAATCAGCATGATTGCCCGAGGGATGGTGCGGCGCGGGTCGCGGGTTTCTTCGGTCAGGGTGCTGACCGCGTCGAAGCCCAGGAACGAGTAACAGGCGATGGCTGCGCCGCTCATGATCAGCGGCATTTGCATGTCGCCGTTGAAGAACGGTTTGATCGACCACAACGGTGTGCTTGCATCGCCCCCCACGTAATGGATGCACAGCGCAACAAAGGCGATCAGTACCAGCGCCTGCACCAGCATCAGCAAGGCGTTGACGCCGTTGGCCAGTTTCAGGCCGACGATGTTGATCGCGCTGGTGATGCCGATGAACGCCAACACCCACAGCCATTGCGGCACTGCGGGGAAGGCAGAGTTGAGGTAGGCGGCGCCGATCAGCCAGATCGCCATTGGCAGGAACAGGTAATCGAGCAACACCGCCCAACCGGCGATGAAACCGAGCTTGGGGCTGATGGCTTTGCGTACGTAGCTATAAGCCGAGCCCGCGACAGGGAACGCCGAGGCCATTCGGCCGTAGCTCATGGCGGTGAAGAACATCGCCACCAAGGCCGCCAGGTACGCGGCCGGCACCATGCCTGCGGTGGATTGAGCGAGGATGCCAAAGGTGCCGAGCACAATGATCGGCGTCATGTAGGCAATGCCAAACAGCACCACCGACCCCAATGAAAGGGTGCGTTGCAAACGAGCCATGAGCGACTACTCCGAATTTATTAGATTTATGGCAGAGCCGAGTGATCGTTCCCACGCTCTGCGTGGGAATGCAGCCGGGGACGCTCCGCGTCCCAAAAGCGGACGCAGAGCGTCCGTTGATTCATTCCCACGCAGAGCGTGGGAACGATCGGTGGTCAGTTTTTAGGAATCAGCAGCTCCCGAATCCCGGAAGCGTGCTCAACCATCTCCCCCGGCAGTTTCAACCGCTGATCGTCCAGATACCGGTAGTCCTTGCGTGCCGCGTCCAACCGGTTGAAATCCAGCTCAACCGTAAACCGGCCTTCATCCCGTCCGGCCTCGAACAACAGCGTGCCCAGCGGATCCACCAGCGCACTGCCGCCCGCGAACATCAACCCGTCATCGCCCGCTTCCACCCGGTTGACCATCAGCGCAAACGCCTGGTTTTCCTGGGCGCGGGCCATGATCGCGGTGCGGTGCGTCGAGCCGTAGGGGTCCATGTTGCCGTTGGTGACGATCAGCAGTTCGGCGCCCAGTTGCGCGAGGGCGCGGGCGGTTTCCGGGAATTCGATGTCGTAGCAAATCAGCAGGCCGACCCGCACACCGTTCCACTCGCACGTGGCGTAACGGTCGCCCGGTTCGAACACACCGCGATCCGAGGCCCACAAATGCGTCTTGCGGTATTTCAACGCGATGCCTTCGGGGGTAATCAGCAGTGTGGTGTTGTAGAACCGGCCGTTGTCGTTCTCGGCCATGCCGATCACCACGGCGATGTTGCGTTCGCGGGCAGCGGTCAGCACGGCATTGACGGTCGGGCCGTTCAGCGGTTCAGCGGTGCGGGCCACGGTGTCGGCGGTCGGGAAGCCCATCAGGTGGGTTTCCGGGAAGACAATCAGTTGTGTGTCGGCGGCGCAGGCTGCAATCGCCGCCAAGGCGCGTTCGAGGTTATACGCTGTGCCGTTGTCACGGCCCGCCAACTGGGCGAGTTCGACTTTCATGGGTATTCCTTGTTCTGGAGTACGCCGGGCGGCAGAAAGATTGCCCGGTCGGTGACTGTGCGCCAGTATGCGCAGCAAGCCACCGGCCGGGGAATCACGCCGCTGGGGTAACCCGATAGGGGTAGAGGCATGACACTTTCGCTGGACGACATCGCGTGGCATCGCTCGGTCGGGCAACTGATCGACGCGCTGGACAAGCCTAATTTCTGGACGCAGCTGGTGCGGTTGCTGGATCAGTACGTGACCTTCGACAGCTGGGTGGCCCTGCTTTTCAGCGCCGACCAGCACCCGCAAGTATTCGCCGAATGCCCTGGCGAGGACGGCAGCCCTGACCAGTTGTTTCAGGATTACCTGCGCGGTTTGTACCTGCTCGACCCGTTCTACATCGCCTGCCGCGAGCAATCGCGCACCGGTCTCTATCGCTTGTCGGAAGTGGCGCCGGAGCACTTTGAGCTGACCGAGTATTACCAGCGCTACTTTCGTCTGAATGTGGTCGCCGATGAAATCCAGTTCAATTGCCAGCTCGAAGGCGACCGCACGTTGTGCCTGTCACTGGGCAGCAAGCAGCGCTTCAGCGGCCAGCAGATCGCCTTGCTGTCGCTGATCCAGCCGTGGGTGCTGGGCCTGTTGCGTCAGCGCCTGCCCTACGAAATCAACGAGGTCGTGGCCCTTGCGCCGTCGCCACCGCAACCTGACTGGCGCGTGCAACTGGAAGCGTCGGTGCAGCAGCTCAAAGGCGCGCAACTGACCGCGCGCGAGCTCGACGTCGGGCGTTTGATGCTCAGCGGTTGCTCCAGCAAAGAAATCGCCCGTAAGCTGGAAATCTCCGTCGAAACCGTGAAAGTCCATAAGAAACACATGTACAGCAAGCTGGGAATCAAGTCCCAGTCCGAGCTGTTTTCGATTTTTCTCCAGGCCCAAAACGCCTGACACACCGCAACCCTGTAGGAGCAAAGCTTGCTCGCGATGGCGGTCTTCCGGTCAAAAATTCCGTTGTCTGACACGACGTCATCGCGAGCAAGCTCGGCTCCTACAGGGATCTCTGTGGCCACAACCGAGTCCGAACCCAAGGAAACCGTATGAGCCTGTCACTCCTGAGCCGCTACGCCTTCTTTGCCGCTTGCGTGATCTTTACCCTCGCCAGCCTGCCCTTTCTGCAATACGACTGGCTCTGGCCGATCACCGCCGTCACCGGCGTGCTCAGCCTGATCGGCCTGTTCGATCTGCTGCAAAGCCCTCACGCGGTACGCCGCAACTACCCGATCCTGGGCAACATTCGTTATCTGGTGGAAGGCATTCGCCCGGAAATCCGCCAGTACCTGCTCGAATCCGACAGCGACGCCCTGCCCTTCTCCCGTGCCCAACGTTCGCTGGTCTATTCGCGGGCCAAAAATGAAAGCGCCGACAAACCCTTCGGCACGCTGATTGATGTGTACCAATCGGGCTTCGAATTCATCGGCCACTCGATGCGCCCAGCGCCGTTGAGTGATCCAGGCAGTTTTCGGGTGATGGTCGGCGGCCCGCAGTGCACCCAGCCGTACTCGGCCTCGGTGTTCAACATCTCGGCCATGAGCTTTGGCTCACTCAGCGCCAACGCGATTCGCGCGCTGAACCAGGGCGCCAAACTCGGTAACTTCGCCCATGACACGGGCGAAGGCAGCATCAGCGCGTACCACCGCGAAAACGGCGGCGACCTGACCTGGGAGCTCGGCAGCGGCTACTTCGGCTGCCGCACCGCCGACGGTCGTTTCGACCCGGAACGCTTCGCCGCCCAGGCACAAACGCCGCAAGTGCGCATGATCGAAATCAAGATGAGCCAGGGCGCCAAGCCCGGCCACGGCGGGATTCTGCCCAAGCACAAAGTCACCCAGGAAATCGCCGAAACCCGCGGCATCCTGATGGGCGAAGACTGCATCTCGCCGTCGCGGCACAGTGCGTTTTCCACACCGATTGAACTGATGCATTTCATCCAGCAACTGCGTGAGTTGTCAGGCGGCAAACCGGTGGGTTTCAAGTTCTGCCTCGGCCACCCGTGGGAATTCATGGGCATCGCCAAGGCCATGCTGGAAACCGGCATCCTCCCGGACTTCATCGTCGTCGACGGCAAGGAAGGGGGCACCGGTGCTGCGCCAGTGGAGTTCACCGACCACATCGGCGTGCCGATGCGCGAAGGCCTGCTGTTCGTGCACAACACGCTGGTGGGCCTGAACCTGCGGGACAAAATCAAACTGGGGGCCAGCGGCAAGATCGTCAGCGCCTTTGACATCGCCAGCGTGCTGGCCATCGGCGCCGACTGGGCCAACTCGGCACGCGGCTTCATGTTCGCCATCGGCTGCATCCAGTCGCAAAGCTGCCACACCAACAAATGCCCGACCGGCGTCGCCACCCAGGACACCTTGCGTCAACGCGCCCTCGTCGTTCCGGACAAAGCCCAGCGCGTGTTCAACTTCCACCGCAACACGCTCAAGGCCCTGGCTGAAATGCTCGCGGCGGCGGGCCTCGATCACCCTTCACAACTGTCAGCCAAACACTTGGTGCGGCGCATGTCGGCGACCGAGATCAAATTGTTCTCGCAGTTGCATGTGTTCTTGAAGCCTGGCGAGTTACTCACCGGTGAAGTGAATGGCGAGTTTTACTCGCGGATGTGGCAGATGGCGCGGGCGGACAGTTTTGAGCCGAATGAGGAAGTTGCGGCATAAACATCGGTTGAAAACAGCCACAGGAGGCGCCGGTCGAAGATTTCACACCAGACGGCCGGCGTGGTGATGGCGTGAAGTCTCGCGAATAACGCGACCGCCACCACCACATACAGCGCTGCGACCTCCCCAGAGCAGCGCGAAACCATCATGCTTCGCGCTCGCGGAACAAGATAAATCGCGAAAAGAAAAACCCGCAGAACAGACTCAACAGCGAGAACGATGCGACGGTTACCAAGCCGTGGAGTTTCCAGACATCGGCATAGTGCCCGACCACAAAACTCGCTACGCCCATGCAGCAGACATACGACAGATAACGACGTACCGACGCTCCGGCTTCAAATGTGTACAGCGCGTGCACATAAAAGGAGAACGTTGCCGCGACACAGAACGCCGTAACGTTGCTGGCGGCCTGACTCCATTCGGCGGCGGTGGAGAGGATGTAAAACAGCTGCCAATGAATCAGCGTATTGGCCACGCCAACTACCGCATAGGTGGAGAATTCTTTCCATAAAGCTTTCATGTCCATTCCGTGATCCGCTCTCGGTTTCAGAAGTGCTTCAACCTAATGTCAGGGCAGGTGTGCGTCTACTGTCAGAAATAGCAGGTACCGCGGTATTCCTGATTAACGGTCATGCCCAATGGCTTCATTCACCACTGAAGCGTTTTCACGGGCACCGGCTCTTTCATGACGATAAAGCCGTAATCCCCCAGCAGATAAATGCGATAGAACTGGCTGTCCACCAGCGGCGGATACCCCTGGTAACCGACTCGTGTCGCATTGCGCCGTTCCTTTTCCCTGACCACGTTGGTGATGCCGGTTTTCGGCAGGTTTTCCGCGAGCATGTAAAAGTCGGTGTTAAGCAAATAATGCAAAACCGGCATCTGTTTGAACGACCCGGCAGCGGCCACCAACCAGTGATCCGAATAACTCACCGACAGGTAAATGCGCTTGGCATCGCGCAATGCGGGGCGCGAGGCAATGTCGGCACTCAGGGCATACAACGCGTTGGTCGCGAAGGTTTTTTGCAGGGTCAGCACGCGCCCGTAGGCGAAGGACAGCGAGAGCATCGCCAGCAGCGGGATGAGCAACAGCAATGGCAGTTTTCCATGCCACGACGCCAGCGCCCGATGACTCAGGTAGAACAGCACCACCAGCACGACGCCAAAACCCATCAAGGTTCGGGCGCCTTCATTGAAGTCTCGAAAAAACAATGAAGCACCGGGCACCAGTAACATCAGGACCGGCAGCATCATCAGACACCTCAACCCTATCAGCGCCTTGTGCAGCCCCGTGTCCTGCCGCGCCAGCACACCCTGCCCCACGCACACACCTCCGGCGATGGCGCACAGCAACAGCGCGGCGAACACCCAGGTAAAGCCGCCATGAAACAACAGCACGATTTTTTCCAGCACCCGGCCCGCATTGATTTCAACTTGCAGCAGCGGTGCCGCCGCCCCCTTCAATATCGCGGTGCGGTTTTGACTCATGTAAGCAAAAGCCGTGGCGCCGTAGATCAATCCGGCCAACAGCACCTGCGCGACTTTCCAGCCGAGCAATCGGCACCACGCCGGCCACGATAATCGCTCGGTTGCCCCGCGCAGCAGCTCCAGGCAACAGAGCCCGAGAAACACATTGATGCTGACCTGATAAAGGCCGATGGCCAATGCAATCAGCACGGCCGGAACGATCAATCGCTGGACGCGCGAGGGGCTTTGAAACGTGATCGCGTAGATCACCGCCACCACACTCAGCGCCATGGTCGGACCGTCGTATTGGTACGACAGGTTTTGCAGGAAAAACGGGTTGTACCAAAGCGGCAGAACGACCAGGCAATGAGCAACCGTCGGTACGGGAAAGTAATGGAACGTCAGACGGGTCAGGGCCGCACTCATGGCCAGGGTGGCGATCAAAAGCGGCAACGGGAAGATATTGGGTGCGGCACCGCTGAAGGTCAGCAGGTTGTAGAACCATTGTGCGAAGAGACGGCCCTCCTGCGACCAGCCCATGCCGGCGGCCAGGCCACGCCAGTTGTCATCGATGTAGGGGAAATCCGCGAGGATAAACGGCAGGACATACAGCAGCGTCGCAAGCACAAACAGCAACCAGACCTGACGGCCTCCACGTTCTTTGTCGAGCCAATCGCTGATGCTCATGTCGGCGCCTCAAGGGAATTCCGCCTACAACCACTAAAGCTTTGAACCCGACGATAACCAGAGATCGCACCGCTGCCGGGCTTTTAGACAGGCGGTTGAGACATCTCGTAATACCCACACTTTGCAATTGCCGACGAATGCCTGCACCCTGCGCGCCGCCGATGTGCGGCGCACGACCTAGTGGCGCCGCCCGCCCCCTTCAACACCCGTTCAAGAGCCCGCAGCCATGACGACTGAACGCGATCACCGAATCGACTTTTTCCGTGGCCTGGCACTGATCTTCATTTTCTGGGATCACGTGCCCCACAACCCCCTGGGTCAAATCACCTTGCGCAACGTAGGCTTCAGCGATGCCGCGGAAATCTTTGTATTTCTGGCAGGCTACGCAGCGGTGCTGGCCTACGGCAAGATCCTTGCGCGTGACGGTTACCTGATTGCCTGTGTGAAAATCCTGCGCCGCGCCTGGGTGTTGTATGTGGTGCATATTTTCCTGCTGGCGATGCTGATGGGCATCGTGTTCTTCGCCAACAGCCATGTGGAAACCCGCGATCTGGTCGAGGAAATGGGCCTGCACCACTTCATCACCAACCCTCAACAAGCGTTGACCGATGAGTTGCTGCTGCGCTTCAAACCGAACCTGATGGACCCGTTGCCGCTGTACATCGTGCTACTGGCCGGGTTGCCCCTAGTGCTGCCGTTGCTGGTACGCAAGGCGTCGGCAGTGGTGGCGGTGTCGTTGACTGTTTACCTGTTGGCGCCGTCATTCGGCTGGAACCTGGCCGCGATCAAGGACGGCGTGTGGTATTTCAACCCGGTCACCTGGCAACTGCTGTTTGTGCTCGGTGGTGCGGCGGCGATTCACGGGCAAAGGTCACGACTGCCCGAGACGCGTGCGCTGTCGCGCCAGCCGTTATTTGTCTGTGCAGCCATTTACGTAATGTTTGCCGGGGTGATTACCGTTTCCTGGCGCTGGCCGCATATCCACGACGCGGTGATGCCAACCCTGTTGAGCAACTGGCTGTACCCGATCAGTAAGACCGACCTGTCGCCGGTGCGATTACTGCACTTTCTGGCACTGGCCTATGTCACGGCGAAACTGCTGCCAGACACGGGCTGGACACAAAACTGGCTGGCACAGCAATGCTGTCGCATGGGGCGCTATTCGCTGGAAGTGTTCTGCCTCGGCGTGTTGCTGGCGCCGCTGGCGGATATGGTCAACGCCATGACCGACGACGCGTTTGCCATGCAAATCTTCACCGCGCTGGTCGGGGCGGGGTTGATGGGGTTGTTGGGGGTCTGGCTGGAATTCAATAAGCGCCTGAACCGCTCACTGCACGTCGCGGCAGCCTGAAACGAAAAAGCCCCGGTCAATTGACCGGGGCTTTTGCATTTCAAGCGTTACGCCTTACGACGCCGAACGCACCGCACCTTGCGTTGCCTGGGTCGGTTGCAGCTTGAACACATAGAACAACACCGTCAGCAGCACCAGGAACGCAGGGCCGACATACAGTGCCACGCGGGTGTCCGGGAAGTAGGCCATCAGGCCGACCACCAACACCAGGAACGCCAGCGCCAGGTACGAACTGACCGGGTACAGCCACATCTTGTACGTGAGGCCGGCACACTCGCTGGCGCTCAGGCCTTTGCGGAACTTGAGCTGAGCCAACAGGATCATCACCCAGGTCCAGATCGCGCCGAAGGTGGCAATCGCGGTGACCCAGACGAAGACCTTCTCCGGCGCCACGTAGTTGAGCAACACGCCCAACAGCAACGCGCCCATCGATAACAGCAAGGCGCGGCGAGGTACGCCGTTGCTCGACGTCTTGGCGAAACCGGCCGGGGCCTGGCCATTCTGCGCCAGGCTGTAGAGCATGCGCCCGGTGCTGAAAATGCCGCCATTACAGGACGACAGCGCAGCGGTGATCACCACGAAATTGATGATACCGGCGGCGGTCTTGATGCCCAGGCGCTCGAACGTCATCACAAACGGGCTGCCCTGGGTGCCGATTTCGTTCCATGGGTAGATCGACAGGATCACGAACAGCGCGCCGACGTAGAACAGCAGAATCCGCCAGAACACCGAGCCAATGGCATCCGGGATGGTCTTGCGCGGGTTCTTGGCTTCACCGGCGGTCAGGCCGATCATCTCGACGCCCAGGTAGGCGAACATGACCATTTGCAGCGACATCAATACGCCTTGCACGCCATTGGGCATGAAGCCGCCGTGGGCCCAGAGATTGGAAATCCCCAGCGCGACGCCATCGTTGCCGAACCCGAAAGCGATGATGCCGATACCACCGACCACCATGGCAATGATGGTGACGATCTTGATCAGGGCGAACCAGAACTCGAACTCACCGAAGGCCTTGACCGCGATCAGGTTGATGGTGCCCATGCTGATCAACGCCGACAGCGCCCAGATCCAGCGCGGCACATCGGGGAACCAGACCCCCATGTACACCGCCACCGCCGTGATTTCCGCGACGCAGGTCACCAGCCACAAGAACCAATAGTTCCAGCCGGTAAGGAAGCCCGCCAAGGGGCCGAGATAGTCTTGGGCATAACGGCTGAACGAGCCGGCGACCGGGTTGTGCACGGCCATTTCGCCCAGGGCACGCATGATCACCAGGATCGCCAGACCGCCAATGATGTAGGACAGCATGATGGCGGGACCGGCCATTTCGATGGCCTTGGCCGACCCCAGGAACAGGCCGACGCCGATACAGGCACCGAGTGCCATCAAGCGAATATGCCGTTCGCCGAGTTCGCGTTTAAGCGGGCCGCCTTGAGCGGTCTCGCCGTTGGGCAGGTGATTGCCGACAGGCATAGGGGACATCCTCGTCTTGTTATTGGATTTAGCCACCGAGTGTCGAAGCGCTGACCGATAAGCCATTGCTTGCCTGAAACCGGTCTACTTCGTGAGCAGGACCGTCCTGTAGGACAAAACCTCCAGGATCAGCGGGACGTGCAGTATAAAAAGCATCGATCAGGTTTTTTCACTCTATAAATCACAATATGCAGCCATAAGTCTCGGCAAAATAGCGATTTATGGAGAGGTATTAACTGGCTAAAGGCGATTACACTCGCCCCTGAAACGGCGGCGAGTATTGCACAGCATTGGTGCATCGTCATGCACTTGCCTAAACCTTATTTACTGCTGAACAGCTCTAGATCAAGCCTCTTCAGCCACAACACCACCGCCCCCTGGTAGCAGCTGCCGAAGGCTGCGTTCGACTGCGCAGCAGTCGTAAATCAGACACCGCGGCTTTCCAGACAAATTGAAGTTGCAGGATTGGCGACTGCTGCGCAGTCGAACGCAGCCTTCGGCAGCTGCTACAGGGATTTGTGTGGATACAAAAAAATAGGCGATAACCTTGTCCACAATTTTTTCACCTTTGCCAACCACCGTCTAAGCTTCAGACAAGTCAGATCAATCTGCGTGAATGGATCAATCGGCTATGGGCGCTTTGTGGCAAACCGATACGAGTAAAACTGTGGTCCCGACTGAACGAGTGGATGAAGCGCCTTTACCTGAAAAACCCCGTACCAGTCGTGTCAAACACGGCTGGAAGGCGTTTTGGTTGTTGTTGCTGATCATTCTGATCGTCGTGGGCCTGGCCGCTGCCAAGGAAATGCGCACGTCGAAATTTCAGGCGCGGGAAGTCAGCAAATTCGCTGCGTCCCTGAGTTACACCCTGGAACCAGGCCCTAGCGATGCGATTCGTTACCCTGGCGCCGGGCCTTTTGATTTGCGTCTGGGCTATAGCTCTCTGAATGAGTTCCTGCCCCGGTTGCTCAAGCGCGACTACGTGATCTCGGCGCAGACCCGTTTTTCCAAAAAGTTGATGGACTACAGCGACAAGGGCCTGTTCGTGCCCTATTCGGAAAAAATCCAGGCCGGGCTGTCGATCACCGATTGCCGCGCGTTGCCGCTGTACCAGTTCAAGTATCCGCAGCAGCTTTATTCAAGCTTTGAATCGATCCCGCCGGTGGTGATCAACAGCCTGTTGTTCATCGAGAACCGTTTCCTGCTCGACCCCAAGCAACCCTTGGCCAACCCCGCCGTGGACTGGCCGCGCTTCGGCATGGCGGCGTGGTCGCAGGTAGCCAAATTGATTCACCTGCCGGGTCAATCGGCGGGCGGCAGTACCCTGGCGACACAGCTTGAGAAGTATCGGCATTCACCCGATGGCCTGACGGTGTCAGGTGCGGAAAAGATCCGGCAGATGATTTCCGCCACCGTGCGCGCCTATCAGGCCGGCCCGGAAACCCTCGATGCCCGGAAAAATGTGGTCCGCGACTACCTCAACAGCGTGCCGCTGTCCGCCGTGCCCGGTCACGGTGAAGTGCATGGCATGGCCGAAGGGTTGCGCGTCTGGTACGGCGCCGACTTCGACAAGGCCAACGAAACCCTGGCCAGCCCAGCCACCGATCCAAAAACGATGGCCGCCAAAGGCCTGGCCCTGCGTGAAATGCTCTCGTTGATGATTGCCCAGCGCCGGCCTTCCCACTACCTGACCAAGGGCCGTGATGAACTGGTCGATCTCACTGACAGCCACATCCGCCTGCTGGCACAAAATGGCGTGATCGATGGGCCGTTTGCCGCTGCGGCATTGGCCAGCAAGGTCACTTATCGCGACTGGCAAACCCAGCCGACCATTCAGCCCATTGAAACCAACAAAGGCATCAGCGTGGCGCGCAGTCGCTTGGGCGGCTTGCTCAATCGTCCACTGTACGACCTCGATCGCCTTGATCTGTCTGCCACCAGTACCTTGCAAGGCCAGCTGCAATCCCAGGCCACCGAGTACCTCAAGCACCTGGCCGACCCGGTATTTGCGGCGCAGATCGGCTTGATGGGCGAACGCCTGCTCACCCCCACCAGCACCACCCAGGTGCGCTACAGCTTCACCCTGTTTGAACTGACGCCGGACGGCGCGCGCGTACGCATCCAGACCGACAGCACCGACCAGCCGTTCGACATCAACGAAGGCAGCAAGCTGGAACTGGGTTCCACTGCAAAAATGCGCGTGCTCACCACCTACCTGCAAATCATCTCCGAACTGCACGACAAATATGCCGGGATGACCATTCCAGAGCTGAAAAAAGTCGATGTCCCCGATCAGGACCGACTGAGTCGTTGGGCCGTCGATTACCTGATCGAGAATCAAGATCGCAATCTGCCGGCCATGCTGGGTGCGGCGCTGGATCGCAAATACTCGGCCAGCCCCGGCGAAGCGTTTTTCACCGGTGGCGGGTTGCACGTGTTCCATAACTTTCGCAAGGAAGACAACGGCCGCATCCCTACCCTGCGCGATGCGCTGCGTGAATCGATCAACCTGCCGTTCATTCGGTTAATGCGCGACCTGGTGCGCTACGCCACGTATTCGGGCCCCAACAACAGCGCAGAACTGCTCAAGGACGACCGCGACCCTCGCCGTCAGGAATACCTGGCCGATTTCGCCGACCGCGAAGGCACCTCGTTCCTGCTGAAATTCTGGAAGAAATACAAAAACAAGGACACCCAGGCACGGCTCGACACCTTCCTCGACAGCATGCGCCCGACACCGATCCGTCTGGCGGCGGTCCATCGTTATATGCTGCCGCAAGCCAGTCAGGAAAGCTTCAACACCTTCGTTCGCACGCATCTCAAAGGTGCCAAGCTCACTGAAAAACTCACCGACGAACGCCTGCAACGGCTCTACGAAAGCTATGGCCCCGGCGCCTACGACCTGCCGGACCAGGGCTTCATCGCCAAGGTCCACCCGCTGGACATGTGGTTGATGGGCTACCTGCTGAACAACCCCGACGCCAAGTGGGGCCAGATCGTCAAGGCCAGTCAGTTCGAACGGCAGGAAGTCTATAGCTGGCTGTTCAAAAGCAAGCACAAGGGCGCCCGCGACAGCCGCATCCGCACCATGCTCGAGATCGAAGCCTTCCTGGACATTCACCAGCGCTGGCAGAAAGTCGGCTACCCCTTCGATCACCTGGTGCCGTCACTGGCCACCGCCATCGGTAGCTCTGGCGACCGTCCGGCGGCGCTGGGCGAGTTGATCGGGACCATCCTCAACGATGGCGTGCGCATGCCGACACTGCGCATCGACACGCTGCATTTCGCGGCCAACACCCCGTATGAAACCAAGTTGATCAACGACCCGGTCGTGGGCAAACGGGTGATGCCATCCGAAGTCGCCACGGCCATGCGCGAAGCCTTGTCGCAAGTGGTGGATGCCGGTACGGCAAAACGTGTGTCCGGCAGTTTCACATTACCCAATGGCAAACCCCTGGCCATGGGCGGCAAGACCGGGACGGGTGACAACCGCATTGCGGCCATTGGTTCCGGCGGCCGGGTGCTGAGCTCCAAATCCCTCAATCGCACGGCGACCTTCGTGTTCTACATCGGCGACAACCATTTCGGCACCCTCACCGCTTTCGTGCCGGGTCGCTCGGCCGAAACGTTCACGTTCACTTCAGCACTGCCGGTGCAAGTGCTCAAGGGCATGGCGCCGATTCTGATGCCCTACCTGCAACCGGGAAGTAACACCGGGTGTCTGCCTGTCGAGGTGGCACGGCGTTGATTGACGAGGGTGGTAATTAAATATTTTCGACATCGATAAAATTAATGATGCGCAAGTACGCACACTGACTTAACAGCAGTAATTCAGACTTTTACTTTTAACGTTGGAGGGTAGGCTGGAGCCTTCTTTCAACGTTTAAGGTTTATTAAAACAATGACTGACCCACAAGAACGCACTGCCAATAACAAAGGCCGCCATTATGACTTTATAACAAGTCGAATCCCTGCCCCGCTCAAAGAAGTTTCATCCCAGAGGATCAAGGCGCTAAGCGCTGCCCGCACAGGCCGCGGGCACTGGACAACCGCCGCTTCACCGTCCAGTCATTCTTTATTGAAAGCGGCCAGTCTGAAACTTTGGGCATCACAAAACAAAGTGGACTTAATGCTTGATGAGTTACAGGATATTTATACATTTGCCGAACCCTTATTAAGCGCCGCCTTAAAAGCGCAGTACGGGATCGACGACAATCCAAGAACAACTTACTTACATCTTTATTTACCCAAAGAGCGCCCTTGGTACGCCATCAACCTATCGGGGGGCGTTGTCGTTCGCAATGTTTCGCTACTGGACGCAGCCTTGCATAACTTCGCCCGACACGAAACCTGCGAAGCGGACTCCGATTTCATCACCCAGCCCGACGAGCGAGGGCTGTTCGATATCAAGCCGATCAAACGCAAAATGTCCATTGCCCAATTCCAGACCCTGTGCCGCGAACTGGACATTGGCGCGCGGTACACCAAGCACCTTGAAAGCACTTTGTTGCCGGACGATGCGCTCGCCAAGACGTACCTGAAACACAAAGTGCTCGACAACCAGAAAGCCGCGTTCATCGCCGCGACACACCTGGCGGTGATGACTGGCGACATCGTCGCCGATACCCGTGATCTAGTGCTTGCGATGCTCGATGGCCAGCGCAATCTCACCCTCAAAGGCAAGATTGTGCAATTCGCCGAGATGGCCCTCATGGACACGCCATTGACCGGCATCGTGCTGATATCGCCTGATCTGGAACAGGCGAGCGATGTCTCAAGGATCATTGCGTACGTTCCCCATGACCCCGAGCATCCGCTCAAGGAATACGCCTCGGTCACCGACTTCATGAATGAACTGACTCGCCAGTTGCGTGACAACGCCTTCATCGAGTCGTCGCAAATGACCTATCGCCAGTACTTCAGCCAGTTTGTCGATCAGCCACAGCGAGGGCATTTTTTTGCCGGCCTCCAGGCCCGTCTGTTCGAGACGCAGATCCATAAAAAAGGGCCGTTCGATCAGCGTCCGACGTGGCGAGAGGAGCCCATATCCACTCCCAATCTGCGTATTGACGTCACACCGATCACCGGTGATTTCTGGCCCCGTCTCTACCAGCGAAAACTTAACAAGATCCTCAATGACGCCCGGCACATTGCTGTCTCTACCGCCGACGCAGACAGCAACGCGCGCTGGGCCTGGTGGGACAACTTCAAGAAAGTCGTTTCGGACATTTTCAACGTGGCCCTGATGATCGTCACGCCGTTCGTGCCGGGCCTGGGTGAACTGATGATGGTGTATACGACGTACCAGCTCACAAGCGAGGTCATCACGTCCATTGTGGACCTTGCCGAAGGGCAGTTTACCGAAGCCGCCGAGCATATCGTCGGGGTGGTCACGGACGTCATCCAGCTCGCGGCTTTTGCCGCCGGCGCACAGATTGGCCAGCTTGTACGATTGAAACTGTCGCCCTTGGTCGAAGGCATGAAACCGGTGCAATTGCCCGATGGCCGACAGTATCTGTGGCACCCCGACCTCACACCGTACGAACAACCGAACCTCAAGTTGCCTGCCGATTCAATCCCCGACGAACAAGGTCTGCACGCCCTCGACGGTCAACGCATCCTGGCGCTGGAGAACAAGCACTACGCCGTGCAGCAGGACCCACGCACGGGCACCTGGCGCGTCAAGCATCCGAGCCGCACCGACGCTTATCAACCCGCGCTGAAACACAACGGCGTCGGCGCCTGGAGCCATGAAGCCGAGAATCCGCGCGAGTGGGAAGGCTCGACCTTGATGCGTCGTCTGGGGCACAGCGTGGCGGACCTGAGCGATGCGCAACTCGAGCAAATCCGCAGCATCAGTGGTACCCAGGACAACGCCCTGCGCCGGATGCATGTCGACAATGCCCCGCCCCCGCCATTGCTGAGCGATAGCCTGCAACGCTTCAGAATTGGCCGGGACGTGGCCCACGCCATTGCAAAGATCCGGACCGGCCAACCGCTTTCCGCCACGTCCTATTGGTTCGAGCCGCTGCCAACGTACCTGGAGGGCTGGCCTGTGGACAAGGCATTGAAGGTGTACCAGGACGCCGACTTGAGCGGCAGCTTTCGCCAGTATGGCAACCCCGACGCCGGCCCTGGGCAAACCCTTTCCACCAGCGTGGCTCACGTGCTGAGCGGCAAGTTTGCGCACAGCCTTCTTGCGTTTCTTGACGAAGCGGAACTCAACAACCTGTTCGGCCACCCACTGCCCGCCGCTGAGCGCCTGCAAACCCTGCGCAACCTGTTGGCCGATGAAGCCCGCAAACTGGAGGTGGAGATTTTCAACCTGCAGTACCAGGCCAGCCAAACCGTCGACAACCCTCGTCTTCGCCTGCTGACGCGCCACTTTCCAGACCTGCCCGTCAGCGCTGCCGACAAGCTGCTGGCCGGCGCCAGCCGCATCGATGTGCAACGAATGGACACCGAGCGAAGTTTGCCATTGACGCTGAAAAGCGAGGCCCGCGAGGCGGCCTTCGAAGCACGCGCCAGCCATGCTTACGCCGGGTTGTTCGATGACGCACAGCTGACAGCCGATACCGAACGCCTGGTGCTGAACGCGCTCAGGATCCACGCCGACACCTTTGGTGATTTGCGCATCGACATCCGCGACGGCACCTCTGACGGACCACTGCGCTGCCGTGTGGGCAGTGACGAGGCGAAGACGGTTCGGCTGCTGATTCGAGACGAGTTCGCACGCTACGCTGTCAGCGGCGGCTCCAGCCCCGTGCCGCACGAAAACTTCTATGACGCAGTGCTTCGGGCATTGCCGGCACAGGCACGAGCCCGATTGGGTTACCGCACGGGCCAGGGGCGGATGTTCAAACAATGGGTAAAAGCCAAAACCGAGGCGCCCGGCGAACGACGCACCGCGTTGCTCGAACCGCCGATCTTGCCCAGCGCCGCCCCGCAGACCCAGTTGCTGCTGCGCGGCCCCGCCCTGTCCCGGGCCGGCACGACCCCGTTGGAACGGGTGCAGGATTTGTACCCTCATTTTAGCGAGCGGGAGACCACCCGCTTCGTCAGGTCACTGGGGCCGATTGACGAGGCACTGGCGACGCTTGATCGCCTGGAACGCGACCTGGACAATCTGCGCGTGCTGCTGAATCAATGGCGCTATCAGCAACCGGAAGGCTGGGGACCCGGCGCAAATTCTTTCAGGGACAAGGGTGGTCTGCACATTAGCGAACGCCTCATCAAATGTTTCGAAAGGAAGTCGACCGTCTTCGGTGAGCGCAGCACCACCCTTGATGCAGGCTACGCACTGGATCTGTCGACAGAGTTCAGTCAATACAACCTTGAGCTGTGGTGGAAAAAACGGCCCGACCTCAAGTACTACCTCGATCAGGTCAGCAGCCTGAACCTGGATCACACGGGGTTTTCTGCCTCCGCCGATGGACTGCTGCGAGACTTTCCACGGGTTTCACAACTGAGCGCCAGAGGCTGCAGGCTGACCCGGCTGCCGGATGGCGTCGGCAAAATGCACCTGTTGCGCTCGCTGCGTCTGACCGACAACCAGATCAGGCTGACACCCACCGCAGTCGAACAATTGAGCAACCTCACCCGCCTGGAAACCCTGCGCCTTGATGACAACCCGCAACTGGGCCTGCTGCCGGACGTGGGGCGCATGCCGAAACTGGGCATCCTGAGTTTGAGCCACACGGGGGTGAAGGCCTGGCCCGAGGGCTTGTTTAATAAAAAACGGCCGCGAGGTTTTTTCCTCGACTTGAGGGACAACCCGCTGGCGCAGATACCGGACGTCGTACCCGGTTCCGACGACGCACTGCTGGTGGCGCGTACCCGGCTCAACGTACGGGATCTGTCGGAGGCGAACCGTATTGCCTATCACGACTACCGACGGTCCGTGGGGCGCAACCCCTACCAGACTTACTCACCCGCTGCCGAGCGCGCCATCGATCAATGGCCGATGTCCGACGACAGCCGTTGGTGGAACAAGACTGGCGGGCTGGGCACCTTCAGAGAAGAAGCCTGGCACGCGCTAATGGGCGAGCCGAACGCCGAAGGCTTCTTCGAGATTATCCAGCGCCAGACGCTGTCCGGCGACTATCGGGCCGGTGGGGAGATGCGCCAACAACTCAGCAACCGAGTCTGGCGCATGATCGAGGCCATGGATCTGGACAGCGAACTTCGCCAGGAACTGTTCGAGATCGCGACCGCGCCCACCACCTGCGCCGATGCAGGGGCTCAGGTGTTCAACAACATGGGGATCAAGGTGCTTGCCAGCGAAGCGAACGCCCTGTCGACATCGACCATGATGCTGGAAAACCGCTTGGTGACCTTGGCCAAAGGTGCCGCTCGCCTGGAACACGTGGACGACGTGGCCCGCGCCGATTTTCGTAGCCGTGCCGGCACCCCGGATGAAGTCGAGGTCTTCCTCGCCTATGAAACCGGGCTCGCCCAACGCCTGGGTTTGCCGTGGCAATCCCGGACCATGCTTTACCGGCCCACGGCCGGCGTCGACGAGGCCATGCTCGAACAGGCTTTTGACACGGTCATTTCACTGGAGCAAGGAGACGGGCTGGTGAACGCGATGATCGAGCAACCGTTCTGGGACAAATACCTGAGGGCGACTTATTCAGACGCTTACAGCCGAAACACTCGTTTTTATGCGACCAAGTCCGACCTGCTGGAACAACTGCGCACGGCTCAACGGAACTGGGCACGCTCCATTGGCCACCCCGATGCGCAGCGCAGAGTGCTCAGAAAAACATTGCTCGACCTCGCGCAGCAAATTCCCGTGGCACAAAGCGAGCTGTTGAACGAAGGCGTCATGCCCGATTCCACCTATGACCGGTTGCTCAATGATATCGGTTATCGGGAGAAGGAATTGAGCCGGCGCCTGACTCGCGAGGCGTTGAACAAGGCCGGGCTGTAAACGAGCAGGACCCTGAGTGTCCTGAGGTCCTTGGGCCTCAGGATTCAATCACCCCACCTCTGAATCCCAAATGACCGTGACCTGGCCCCAATAGTTACGGGCAGTTCTCGGATTGAGCATTTCCTGCACGTCCTCCGAGCCCACTTCAAAGTGAAGGGTGCCGGGCTTGCGATCCAGATAAAAGCCAGGCTGGAAAAGATCGGTGCCACTGCCGTTGAGCAACAGTGGACGACGATTGACCGGCTGTCCCGTCCCGTCGGTCAGGCCGTTGGGCAAGCTCACGCCGACATCGAGCGCCACCGTGTGCCCCGATGCCGGTTCCCGCAACGCGCAGGTATTGCCGCTGACGTACTGGCATTCCAGGTTCATCTTGAAACGGCTGGATGCCGACAGGTTAAACGTCTGGTCACGGAACAGCCGCACAGGCTTACGCCCCTGAGTCAGCCAGGCCTGCCAGCCCCCCTGCGGAACCAGTTCGACGCGATTGCCGCCCGGTGGAATCTCGACTTTCAACGTGTGTTCGACCAGCAGCGTGAAATTGAGGGTGATCAGATCATCGTCAGGCAACATGAGATCACCCATGTCGAAATCCCGGTATGGCCCGACGGTGTAACTCGATATGCCCCGGTAGATACCCGCCGTCATCTTGAGCGGGTTGGGCGTGATTAGCTCATAGGAAAACCCGGTGTTCTCATAAGCAAACGAAAGGGTCTCGGCAATTGTCTTCTGTGCCTGCTTGGCGCACACACCTGCATCGGCCGGTACTCTCCAGAAGAACGCGTAATACAGGGCGTTACCATAGCCAACGCCACCATATTGGCAGGGGGCAGGCGCGTAAACCCACGCACTTTGCCAAACAGCTTCGGGAAGCGGGGCGTTGTTCGTGTAGGCCGCACCGATACCGTTGACCCGCATTCTGACCGTCTCGGCTTCTCCGGTCTCTTCATGGAGAACCGTGATGTCCTTCCAATATGAAGGCACACGAAACATCGGGCCCTGGCGTTCATCATGCAACGCCTGGATAGGTGCGACCGACCTGAAGCGAATGGGCAGGGCGATGCTGAACACGCCGTTGTCACAATACTCCGGGTGATCCCCGCAATACCCTCCTTGAGGTGTTTTGTTTTCGAAAGAATTTTGCATGGGGTTTGCCGGATCTGGCCGGAATACCGCCGTCATATCCACGGTTGCCGCGCTTGCCGACGCAGCGAACGCGCCTGCCAGAGCCAGCGTACTCAAGCGGCTCGCCGTCGTTGCCCTATTCATGTTTCATACACTCCCTGTCACCGCGTATAACGCGAGTATCTAAACATCCGAATCCCAGATCACCGCCACACTGCCTGAGTACTGCCGCGCCTGACCCGGATGAATCATTTCGCCAACTTCCGCGGCGGGGATTTCGAAGTGCAGCGTTCCCGGTTTGCGGTCCACATAAAACCCCGGTTGGAATAACGCCGTACCGCTGCCATCGATCCGTAGCGGCCGGCGATCCACTGCTTGCCCGGCTGCGTCCGTCAACCCATGGGGCAGGCTGACACTGACGTTCAGCGGCACGGCGTGTCCGGAAACCGGCTCCACCACTCCACACGTGCGGCCATCGTGGCTGTACTGGCATTCCATCTTCATTTTGAAGCGCGAACTGGCGGAAATATTGAACGTCTGGTCCCGGAACAGCCGAGTCGGTTTGCGCCCTTTCGTCAACCAGGACTGCCAGCCGCCCTCGGGAACCAGTTCGACGCGGTTCCCCCCAGGCGGTACATCGACTTTCAGGGTATGGCTGACCTCAAGGGAAAAGTTAAGGGTCAACACGGAGTCACTGGGAATCATGACATCGCCCATGTCGAAATCCTGGCCCGGGCCAACCGTGTAGGAAATAACGCCGGTGTAATCGCCCGACGCCATTTTCAGCGGATCGGGCGTACGCAATTCGTACCCGAAAACGATGTACTGATAACGAAAGGACAAAGGAATGTCGAACTTCGCCTTTTTGCTACAAACACCCGCCCCGACGGGGACGACCCAGAAGCTGTTATAGCCAAAGTTGCCGACGGTGCCCCACCCCACTCCTACGCAGGGTGCAGGCGCATACAACCAGCGCCCGCCTTCCCATAAATCGTCCCAGGTCCCGCCACCCGTCAATTCGGAAATGGACCTCGGTAGCAACGATTCATGACCAATCGCGGCAATCCGCACCTGCAGCGTTGTGACGTCCCCCGAACTGTGTGTCACGGACACATCGCGCCAGTCGGACGGCACCCGGGCCATGCCGCCCTGGCGAGGGTCCGTATGATTGGCGAGGATTGGCGCATTGGCCGTAAATGGAATGCGGGCGATAAGGCTGAACAGTTTCAAGGGCGCGCAGGCCTGTGGAACTTGAGCGCAAAATCCCTCGGAAGGTGTTTGATTAGTGAATTGATTTTTTTGCGGGTTCGCCGAATCCGGCTGGAATGTCGCGCGGATATCGTGTACTTCCGCCACTGCCGGGACAGAAAAAACGACAACCAGTAACCCTGTCCATACGCCACGTTTTATCGTCCGGTGTCCTTGCCGGGCTGAATCATCCATCGTCTCTTCTCCACAAATCACTTGCACCAGCATCGGGTGATGGCGCGTCTAAATGTCCGAATCCCAGATCACGGTCACACTGCCTGAGTACTGCCGTGCCTGACCCGGATGAATCATTTCGCCCACTTGCGTGGCGGGGATTTCGAAGTGCAGTGTTCCGGGTTTGCGGTCTACGTAAAATCCCGGCTGGAACAACGTTGTACCGCTGCCGTCGAGCCTCAGAGGGCGACGATCCACCGCTTGCCCATCGGCGTCCGTCAACCCATGGGGCAGGCTGACACTGACGTTCAGCGGCACGGAATGTCCGGAAACCGGTTCCAGCACTGCACACGTGCGGCCCTCGTGGCTGTACTGGCATTCCATCTGCATCTTGAAGCGCGAACTGGCGGAAATATTGAACGTCTGGTCGCGAAACAGCCGCGTCGGTTTGCGCCCTTGCGTCAACCAGGACTGCCACCCCCCCTGGGGCACCAGTTCCACGCGATTGCCGCCCGGCGGCACGTCAACCTTGAGGGTGTGCTGGACGTCCAGCGTGAAGTTCAATGTCAGGGTTGAACTGCTGGGCATCATGATGTCACCCATATCGAAATCCATTCCGGGACCGACGGTATACGTCCAGTCGCCGGTATACAGGCCGGACGACATGCCCAAAGGATTAGGCGTACGCAGTTCATAGCCGATCTGCATCTTGTCGTAACTCAAGTTCGAAATACGATAATTGGCGGTTGCCGCGCATTCACTCGCAAGCGGTGTCATCCAGAAAAAAGTTCGATTGGCCGGTGCGGTGTACATACCTCCCGTCGGCTGGCAGGGAGCGGGTGGATACCATGTCCAGTCGCCCCATAAGCGTGTGTGCCACCCCTGAACGCTGGTGGGCTCGCCTTCACCCACAAGGTTTTCAGCGGTATCCGGAAGGATGTAGCGGCCACCAATCGACGCTATGCGCACTTCCAGTTCGGAATACTCATTAGTCACGGCGTTCCTGACACGCAGCACTTGCCACTGACCTGGCACTCGAAAAAATGCACCTTTACGCGAATCTGAGTGCCGCGCTTCGATGGGCGCGACGGACACAAAATCAATGGGCGCCAGTAGAGAAAACAGCCCCTTCTCTTTGCAAAATTCCGGTTGAAGCTGGCAATGTCCGGTAACAGGCGTTTGATTGATGAACTTGTTATCCATGGGTCTCGAAGGATCAGGCCGAAACACCGCGCTGATATCCATGGACGCACTCATCACCGGCTCGATCCCCCATCCAAGCGTCGCAATTGCCCAAACAATAAGGCTCGGAACTCTTACGGTGTTTTTCGTTTTCATTTTCTATCACTCAGCCACCGGGCATGACCGCATTGAAAATCATGTTGACGTTGCCAAAATAATTGCCGGGCTTGTAAACCCCGTCGGCCGGCGGCACCGGGACGATTTCCAGCACCACCCGTTTGCCCGCAATGGCGTCGGCCATGGACACCACCTCGCTGTTTTCCGCGTCGTTCAACAATGTGCCGTTGAACAGCACGCGTAAGCCGATGTCATGGGCTTCGGTGCCATTGGATAGATAGGGTCGGCCTTCGAGCCGGGCCTCGATCGAGCCTGCTTCGTTCTTCACGTCGAAAAACTTGCGCAAACCACCCAGTGTCGATGCCGTCAGGTTCCATGGCAGTTGCTGCTCACGATGAATCCAGCCAGGGTCAGACGGAATCACATAGAACGCCAACGTTGGAATGCTCACGAACACATCGAAATGGTGGGACTCCCTGGCGGCAAACGCCGTGCTCGAAACCCATGCACCGATGAGCACGGGGAGTATTTTTTTCAACATAGTCATCACCCGGGCTCAACCCTTTACGTCCAGTTTTTTGCTGCTTTCACCTTCAACCAAGGTGAAGCGGTACTCGCGACCAGCCTGTTTTTCAAACTGAAACGTCCGGCCGGCGAGGATGTGATGCTTGGTCGTCGGCTGGCAGTCCTGTTCGTTTTTTACCGAGCAGTCCTTGAACTCGTCGATCACCACCACCGTGTTGCCGTTGTTGCGAATGCGGTAAAGAGCCGCCGCGTTTTCAATCACGCTTTCATAGCGCGTGTGCTTGGGCCGCACGAAAAACACCGCGCCGTAACCGGCCAGGACGTTGACCCCGGCCGAGAGGGTTTTCTTGTAGGCATCGCGTTCTTCACTGGAAACGGCGAACTCATCTTCTTTCTCCGGCACCACCGGTACGAAACGCACGCGGAAATAACGCTCCTTGTCCCGTTCGCCCATGTACAGCAATCGCGTGCCCTGCATGCCATTGGCCGGCACGATCAGCCGCGCCGGGCTGGCCATCAGGCCGTCGCGGGCACTGCCGTCGGCCTGGGTCTTGAGCGGTACTTCCTGTGATTTGCCCTGGGCGTCATAGAGGATTTCAAGAATGTTGACCTTGACGAACGCAGTGCTGTCGCCGCCGTTGAAAACCCGCTTCAGGTAGGTACTTTTATCGCCGTCCAGATAGTCGTAGACGGTGCCGATATTGATGCTCGGCGTAGCGYGTGCCGTTTGGGTGAACAAACAAAAACCAAATAGTGCCAACAGACGTTTCATCGTCCCTTACCTCGTTGATTAATCGCGTTGTGCCGGACCATCAGCCCGCCGTCCGGGCCATGAAAGTCGCATCCGCCAATGTGTCCGGTGTGCACCGCAGGTCCCCGATCATCAGCACGTTGTTTTCCGTGCGAGCGCTGCTCGGGTCGAGGCGGAACTGGCACAGCAACTGATTGCCGTGGCGCACTTCCAGGGTCGGTGAGCCGGCGTTCATTTCCATGGAGAAGAAGCCGTCGACTTCACTCACGCCGCGACTGGCGTGGTTGATGATGTGGTGCCCCTTGAGCGGGTTGCCCTGGGGGTCGATCAAGCGTCCGAGTACGGTGAGGGTGCTCATCACGCGGACCTGGCGATATTCCACGCCGCCCTTGTTCAGGTGATAGCTGGAGCGCGCCGGCTGGATGGTCGCGGCGGGCACATGATTGCCCTCGAAGTCGAAACTGACCGAACTGCTTTTGTAGGCCGTGATGGGGACAAAGTTGCGACCCGGTTTGAGTACCGCACTGCCGCCGCTCAAATCGTCGGCGCGCAGGGTGATGCCCGCGATGTCCGATTCGACATCGATGATCATCCCGGCACCGTTGCGGTGGTACTGGCTGGTCACGACCATTTTTTCGCCGCCGACGGCCACGGTGCTGTCCAGGTTCAGGCCGCCGGTGAAGTCGTTGTTGAAAGACGAACGCTGGACAAACCCGTCGCCGTTGACCAGGTCCGAATGCATCGTCCCCATCGCATTCAAACCGATGCCATAGGTGTCGGTGATGGCGGTCGCCGACACGCTCTGCAAGAGGTGCCCCTGCAGGTCTTTGCGGTAAGTGATCGAGGCGTTGTTATCCCGCCCGCCCTCACGCGCGGTGCGTGAGCCGATGCTGCCGGAGAGCTGTTCGCCAGGACCGCCCAAAGCAATGTTGACGCTCAGGTCGACGCCACGATTGCGGTCGTCCCCCGAACTCACGCTGCCTGGCCGGTCGAACAGTGACAATCGCCAGTTGGCATCGCTGCCGAACAGTCGGGTGCGCTGGGTCCATCCCAGATCCACCCCCGTGCCTTCGGTATTGCCCTCGCTGTGGGACACCCGCGCGTTGACCGAGGTTTTGCTGGTCAATCGATGGTTGAGCGACAACGAAGAGTTGCTGGTCTGGCCAACGAACACGTTGCGTTGTCGCACTCGCGTTCCGTCCGGCAAGGTGTCGTAGAGCCGCGTCGTGTCGAGCCAACTGCGGTTGTGGCTGGCGACGACGCTGCCACTGCCGTAGGAATACAGCCCCTGCACGTCGAGGCCGGTGCCGTAGTCTTCGGTTTGATAAATGTTGGCGTAGAGGCTGGCATTGTTGACGATGGCCCAGTCGACCGACGTGCCGTACTGCAAGCTGTCACGCACCTGGCGCCCGTTCAGGCCGACGATCACCCGCGGATGCAACAAGTAGTTGACCGCCGCGCCGGCGGTCATGTCGCCATCGTCCTGCTCGTCCCAGTTACTGAGCACCTTGGACTCGCGCCCCGCGAACAGGTTGTAGCGCCAGCGCTCGTCATGGTTACGCCAGTTGTTGGGCTTGTAGACCAGCTCTTGGGTGCTGGAGGTGATTTGACCGTCTTCGATCAGACGCACTTCCACTTCGTAGATCCCGCCCGGTAACGGTCGGGTATCGAGGGTCTGCAAGCCGGCCGGCATCGCCTGGGTATTGATCAGCAAACCGTCGCGATAGATTTCCACCGACCCCTGGCGGTTGGCGGTGACGTAGATCGGATACACCGCCGGTTTCGGATTGTTGATGGCCAGGCTGTCGGAGCTGCCGTACATGACCCCCACCGCCGTATCGGGGCTGGTACCAAAGGTGCGCGGTTGCCGACTCAGCCCTTCGGACGAAGGGGTGAAAAGGCCCAGTCGCAGAAAATTGCCTTCCAGTTCTCGCTGGGTGTACAGCTCATTCACCGCGTGAAACAACTCGTCATCCATCCCGCCGAGTCGGGACAGCTGAACATTCACAGCCTGAGTCCAGTTGCCCAGGCTGCTGCTGGCTTCAAGACCATAGCGCCCGCCCAGGTCCTGGTTCTGCCCGCCGTTGAGGTTCAACTGATTGCGCACGATCAGGCCGGTGCTGCCGCCTTCGGGCAACGTGTAGTAGCGCTGCGCCGTCTCGTCGCGTTCGGCGTTTTGCGTCAGGATCGAAACCAGTGAGTTTTCCAGGCTGTAATGCACCGCCAGCAGTTGCTCCGGGCACGACCCCTGGCAGCCTCCCAGTGCGACACCTTGCTTGAGATAATTTGCCCAGGTCTCGCGCTCGCTGGGCTTGATAGTGCTATCGCTGACATCGGTGAAGTCAACTAAGGTGATGCGATCGTCGCGGGATAACACCACCATCGCCTCACCCAGAAACTGTTGGTCAAGTTCCACGCGCACCGCCAGTGGCACATCAAAGAAGTGCTCTTCGAACTCAGACGGCAAACCTTTGGCCTGCGCCAGCAGACTTCGAGGTGTAGACGCGCTATCTGCAGGCGCAGCCAAAGCGGTTGCACAAAAAAACAGGGCAAGCGCCGTCGCGATGTGAGTCATCGGGAACATGAGCGAAATACTCTAGAGATAGTTACGTTAAAACCCGATCGACGGATACTGACTACCCATCGACCGGTGAGCGTTACTTAATAAGGACAACCCTTAAGTCATCTCAGTATTACTAGATGCGCGGGATGGCATCGAAGATCACCACCGGAGTGGCAGTGTAGAAACCCGTTTGAGTGGCGGTGGGTTTAGCGGCGTCAATCACCAGATCAGCCCGCATGCCACCGTTGGACTCGGTATCGCCAACGACTTCCTGGGAAGCGCCGGTCAGGGTAACGCCGTTGAATTTATAGGTCAGTGCGATGTTGTTGCTACCGTTGAACAGGGGTTGCGGACCTCCTTCCACATAGGCGCCGACCGAACCATTGGTGTGCCGAATATCGTACGTCGCACGCAATGGGCTCAAAGTACCGGTCACCAGGTTGTAGGTCATTTTCTCATCTTTACCAAAGTCAGGATTGACCGGTTGGGCGTGGAAAACCTGGGTTGGAATGGTGGCGCTGATGTTGATGGAGGTGCGCGCTTCTTCCGCAGCGAACGCCAGCGAAGAACCAAGTGCCAAGAGTGTCATCGGGACGGCGATTGCAAACTTATTGAGCATTATTGAGTACCTGTCTTTTCAAAGGATTGGGCCGAGAGCAGTCCTAACAAGCCAGCGTCATGTACGAGTTCATCACGAGGCTTAACTTTCGACGCCGGAACATGATCGACCAATCTCTTGGGAAAGTAAGTACGTAACTTCCGAAGAACATGTAGTAACAAGAGCATTCGAACAGAAGGAAAAAAGTCGTAAAAACAGCAATTACGCTGTTCGACTCTCAGACTGATACTACACACAGTTTTAACTAAAAAAACACACAGACAAGAATGATTAAATATCTGTAAGAACGGCACTACTTATTATTTTTTAACAGCCATTGGTAAGAAATGAACTGTTATTAATTAGTCTAACTACTCTAAAGAAGCAACCGTCACAGCCCTCTTGCGCTTGCAGCGCCCTGCCTCAGTCTTCGACCGCTCGTCCTGGTGCCTTGCATTTCTCATAAGATATATCTTAAGTTGTATCTAAACACGACAGAGAAGACACAAAATGAGAGACCATCATTCCCATCGAGAGCACAACGACAGCCGCGACGGCTTCGAAAAACGCCCAGGTCCTGGCCGAGAACGCGGCGGCCGTGGCCCCCGTGTGTTTGCCCCCGGCGACCTGAAATTGCTGCTGTTGGCACTGATCGCCGAACAGCCCTGCCACGGCTATGACCTGATCCGCCAGATCGAAAGCATGTTCGACGGCGCCTACAGCCCCAGCCCCGGTGTGATCTACCCGACCCTGACTTTTCTTGAAGAAAGCGAAATGATTCTGGGCGACGCCGAGGGCGGCAAAAAACGCTACAGCATCACCGACGCCGGACGTTTGTCGTTGACCGAGCAAGCCATTGCACTGGATGGCGTGCGGATGCGCATCGAAGTCAGCAAACGCTCGCTGCGCGGGCATGACCGCCCGGCCGAGATCCACGAAGCCGTGCACAACTTGCGTCATGCCTTGCAGATGCACCACGGCCGCTGGAGCCCGGAAGAAATCCTGCGGGTACGCGACCTGCTCAATAACACCGCCAAAGCCATTGTCGACGGCCCTGCCGTTCCACCTGTCCGGGAGAAAGCCGAATGACTGAAGTGATCGTGCAATCCATCCACCGCGTCATGCATGAGATCAAACGCCGTCGTCTGGAGGTGTTGCGCGTGGTCGACCTGACGCCACGTATGCGCCGGATTACCCTGGGCGGGCCGGAACTGGCCGGTTTCGTCAGCCTCGGCACCGACGACCACGTCAAACTGTTGTTCCCGCAAAACGCGGCGGAACACGCGGCGCTGGAAACCCTGGTGCTCGGCGCGGGCAAAAACAACGGGCCGATGCCGCCGATGCGCGATTACACACCGCGTCGCTATGACCTTGACACCCTGGAACTGGATATCGATTTCGTGCTGCACGGCGACGGCCCTGCCTCGACCTGGGCCGAGCAGGCCAAACCCGGTCAGTTCCTGCACATCGGCGGGCCACGCGGCTCGATGATCGTGCCGGACATGTTCGACAGCTACCTGCTGATCGGTGACGAAACCGCCCTGCCCGCCATCGCCCGTCGCCTCGAAGGCCTGGCAGCCAATCGTCGGGCGCTGGTGATTGTGGAAGTGGAGAACGGCGCCGAGCAGCAACGTCTGGAAAGCGCCGCGCAGGTCCATGTGATCTGGGTGCTGCGCGAAGGCGGCAAGGACAATCTGCTGACCACCGTGAAGCAAGCGCAAGTGCCCGGCGGCAATCTGTATGCGTGGGTGGCGACCGAGACCAAGGTGTCGCGGCAGATTCGGCGGGTGCTGCTTGATGAGCATGGGCTGAACGAGCAATTCATCAAAGCCGTGGGTTACTGGCGGCTGGATGACAGCGACGAAGAGTGACCGGCTCTAAGCCCTCTTCGTCGGAGCGCCGCCCGGAGCCGGCTCGCTCCGACGAAGGCGATAGCCCAATCACTGAACATCCAGACTCTTCGCACGACGTCCAAGCCACCGATCCAATCCGATCACCAGCAACGCAATCAACACAAACCCTGCCAACAACCCACCCGCATTCAAAAACACCTGTGGATAACCCAACTTGTCGACGTCTACAAACGGATAGGGATAAACCGCCAACACGTGACCGCGCCACAACACCGATACGAAGTACACCAACGGATAGATCAACCACAACGCGATGTGCCTCAGACGTAACGTGCCCTTGGGCACGCATAACCACCAATAGCCCAGAAACAGCAGCGGCATGATGTCGTGCATCAGCTCGTCGGCCAGAAACTGCCAGCCTTCGGGATGCCACAGATGGCGCAGCAGCAGGCTGTACGCCAGGCCGACCACGGCGATACTCACCACAATCGCACTGCTCACCCACGGCTGCAAAAACCAGCGTCGCGCCGCTGACTCGCGGGATGTCCATTCACAGGTCAATACGGTCGCCACCAGCGTGTTGGTCAGCACCGTGAAGTAACTGAAAAAGCTCACCAGCCCACCGATCAAACTGGCTTCAAGGCTCCAGCGTGAGTAGAGAATCAGGTACAGCTGAATGCTCAGCCCCAGCCACCCCAGTACCGCCGCCACGGCGACAAAACGACGCCTCGTGGCAGAACCCGGCGTCGGTTGGTTAACCATTGTCAGACTGGTCGCTTGGTGCGCATCAATTTCACATACAAGCGCTCGACCTTCTCTCGCGCCCACGGGGTTTTGCGCAAGAACGTCAGGCTCGACTTGATGCTCGGGTCGCTCTTGAAACAGCGGATATCAATGCGCTCAGCCAGCCCCGACCATTCGTAATGTTCAACCAGGACGTTGAGGATTTGCTCCAGCGTCACGCCGTGCAGCGGGTTGTTGTTCTGTTCGGTCATGCCGGGCCTTCAAGCGGTGAAAGGATGGGAAGCCGCGCACCTTAGCCGAGGGTGTGGTCGGGTGGAAGCGCTCTGTGCGCTATCGCTTGTCCCTTAAATGTAGGTGACCTTGAAAAGATCGCCGCCCGGCACTGTTACCGAATCTGAAATGCTGCATGTCAGGAAAAGCCCTTTCTCTATTTGTAACAGAACATTATCCTTGCGGCCGCCAAGCTGAAACGCTTCCGCTACCTGCTTTACGCCTGCTGCCATCCGTAACTTTCCTAGAAAAAGATCAAGAATTCTCTCTTTATGCCTGATTTCCACACTTCGCGAGACAGCGCTGTCTCACTGCCTGTTGCCCACCGAAAAGCCCTGCGCCTGATCGGCGGATTCACCGCACTGGGCCTCGCCACCTGCACCCAGGCAGCGCCCGCCTTCGATAGCGACTCCCCCTGGATGCTGGGTGACTGGAACGGCACGCGCACCGAACTTTCGGAAAAAGGCTACGACTTCAAAGTCGATTACACCGGTGAAATGGGCAGTAACCTGCACGGTGGCTACGACCATGACCGCACCGCGCGCTACAGCGACCAGTTTGGCCTCGGCACGCACCTGGATTTGCAGAAAATCCTGGGCTGGAACGATGCCGAATTTCAGCTGACCATCACCGAACGTAGCGGCAATAACATCAGCAACGACCGCATCAACGACCCTCGCGTGGGGGGATTCACCTCGGCTCAGGAAGTCTGGGGCCGTGGGCAAACCTGGCGCCTGACGCAGATGTGGTATCAGCAGAAGTTCTTCGACCAAAAACTCGACATCAAGGCCGGCCGCTTTGGTGAAGGCGAAGACTTCAACAGCTTCCCGTGCAACTTCCAGAACCTGGCGTTCTGTGGCTCGCAGGTCGGTAACTGGGCCGGCAGCATCTGGTACAACTGGCCCGTCAGCCAATGGGCGATGCGGGTCAAATATCACCTGACGCCGCAGTTGTACGCGCAGATTGGCGCCTATGAGCAAAACCCGTCGAACCTCGATCGCGACAACGGCTTCAAGCTCAGTGGCAGCGGCACCCAGGGCGCAATCGTGCCCGTGGAACTGGTGTGGTCGCCAACGCTCAACGGCCTGCCGGGCGAATACCGCGCCGGTTATTACTACAGCAGCGCCAGCGCCACCGACGTCTACAAAGACAGCAACGGCCAGCCCGCCGCCCTGAGCGGCGAGGCTTACCGCAGCGCATCGAGCAAGCACGGCGTATGGCTGGGTATTCAGCAGCAAATCACCAGCGTCGCCAGCGATCACAGCCGTGGTTTGAACGTGTTCGCCAACGGCACGATGCACGACAAGAAGACCAATGCCATCGACAACTATGTGCAGGCGGGCGTCGTCTACAAAGGCCTGTTCGATGCGCGCGCCAAGGACGACATCGGCTTCGCGCTGGCCCGCGTCCACGTCAACCCGGCCTATCGCAAAAACGCTGAAGCCACCAATCAGGCGCATGCCGTCTTCGACTATGACGACCCGGCCTTCTTGCCGCCGCAGGACACCGAATACAGCGCCGAACTCTATTACGGCGTGCATGTGACGAACTGGCTGACCGTGCGCCCGAACCTGCAATACATCCGCCATCCCGGTGGTGTGGATAACGTCGATGACGCGCTGATTGGCGGGATCAAGATCCAGTCGTCGTTCTAAACAACACCCCAAAACCTTGTAGGAGCAGAGCTTGCTCGCGATGACGGAGTGTCAGTTGACATTGATGCGGTCTGACACACCGCCATCGCGAGCAAGCTCTGCTCCTACAAGGGTTGCAACACCTGAACAAGCGCTAACCAGGTTTCACTTATATAACTGAACCATGCCCACGCCAGATCGTCATCTACAGTGAACTTGCGCGGGACTACTTGAAACGTCACGGAGAACCACACTATGAGCACTGATGGTGCTTTGAGTCGAAGCCGTCTGTTGCCGAGCCTGCTCGGCATCCTGCTTCTGCTAATGGGCCTGGCCATGCTGGCCGGGGGGATCAAGCTGAGCATGCTCGGCGGCTCGCTGTATTACCTGCTGGCCGGTATCGGCCTGACGCTGACCGGCGTGTTGCTGATCCTCGCCCGCCGCGCTGCGCTGGGCCTGTACGCACTGGTGCTGTTCGCCAGCACCGTTTGGGCACTGTGGGAAGTCGGCCTCGACTGGTGGCAACTGGTGCCGCGCCTGGCGATGTTGTTTGCATTGGGCCTGGTCATGTTGCTGCCATGGTTCCGTCGTCCGTTGCTGCGCGAAGGTGCTGCACCGATGGGCACCGGCGCCCTGAGTGTCGCTGTGGTCGTGGCGGGCGTGGCCGCATTGGCCAGCCAATTCACCAACCCGGGTGAAATCAAGGGTCAACTGGACCGCGACAGCGTGCCCGGCATGACCAACACCGCCCCGGCCATGCCCGACGGTGACTGGAATTCCTACGGCCGCAGCGCTCACGGTGATCGTTACTCGCCCCTGGCACAGATCACCCCGGCAAACGCTCACAAATTGGTCCCGGCGTGGACTTACCGCACCGGCGACCTGCCGGGCCCGAACGATCCGGGTGAGACCACCGCTGAAAACACCCCGCTGAAAGTCAACGGCATGCTCTACGTGTGCACGCCGCACAGCCAGGTGATCGCGCTGGACCCGGACACCGGCAAGGAAATCTGGCGTTTCGATCCGAAGCTCTCCACGCAAAACGCGGCGAACTTCAAGGGTTGGGCCCACATGACCTGCCGTGGCGTGTCGTATCACGATGACGCGGTCTACGCCTCCGAGCAGAGCCCGACCGGCAGCGCCAGCGCAGCCGTGGTCAACGCCTGCCCGCGCCGGATCTTCCTGCCCACCGCCGACACCCGCCTGATCGCCCTGAACGCCGACACCGGCAAGATGTGCGAAGACTTCGGCGACAAGGGCCAGGTTGACCTGCGCGCCAACATCGGCGGCTTCACCGCCGGCGGTTACTACTCCACCTCGCCTCCAGCGGTCACTAAAGACCTGGTAGTGATTGGCGGCCACGTCACCGACAACGTCTCCACCGACGAGCCAAGCGGCGTGATCCGCGCGTTCGACGTACACACTGGCAAACTGGTGTGGAACTGGGACAGCGGCAAGCCGGACGATACGACGCCGATTGCCGAAGGCCAGACCTACACCCGCAACTCACCGAACATGTGGTCCATGTTCGCGGTCGATGAAAAACTCGGCATGCTCTACCTGCCGATGGGCAACCAGACCCCGGACCAGTTCGGTGGCGCTCGCACCCCTGAATCGGAACTGCACGCCGCCGGCCTGACCGCCCTGGACATCGCCACCGGCAAAGTGCGCTGGCACTTCCAGTTCACCCACCATGACCTGTGGGACATGGACGTTGGCGGCCAGCCAACCCTGATGGACCTGAAAACCGCAGACGGCGTGAAGCCAGCGGTGCTTGCGTCCACCAAGCAAGGCAGCATCTACGTGCTGGACCGCAGCACCGGCAAGGCCATCGTGCCGATCAACGAAGTACCGGTGCCGCAAGGCGCTGTCGCCGGTGATCACACCTCGCCGACCCAACCCAAGTCCGACCTCAACTTCATGCCGCCGCCGTTGAAAGAACGCGACATGTGGGGTGTGACACCGTTCGACCAACTGGTCTGCCGGATCACCTTCAAATCCCTGCGCTACGACGGCCCGTTCACCCCACCATCGCTGCAAGGCTCGATCGTTTATCCGGGTAACTTCGGCGTGTTCGACTGGGGCGGTATCTCAGTGGATCCGGTGCGTCAGATCCTGTTCGTGAACCCGGACTGGATGGCCTTTAAATCCAAGCTGATCCCGGCTGCGGAAATCGCCGCCCAAGGCCCGCGCAAAAGCGAAACCGAAGGCGTACAACCAAACAAAGGCGCGCCTTACGGCGTAGTCCTTGAACCCCTCCTGTCGCCAATGGGCCTGCCGTGCCAGGCACCGGCGTGGGGCTACGTGGCAGCGGTCGATTTGACCACCCATGAAAAAATCTGGATGCACAAGAACGGCACCGTGCGCGACAGCTCGCCGGTTCCGATCCCCTTGAGCATGGGCGTACCCAGCCTGGGCGGCACCTTCACCACCGCCGGTGGCGTCGCGTTCCTCAGCGGCACCCTCGACCAATACCTGCGCGCCTACGACGTGAAAAACGGCAAGCAACTGTGGGAAGGCCGCCTGCCGGCCGGCGCGCAAACCACCCCGATGACCTACACCGGCAAGGACGGCAAGCAATACGTGCTGGTCGTTGCCGGCGGTCACGGTTCGCTGGGCACCAAGCAAGGTGACTATGTGATGGCGTACAAACTGTCGGAATAAGTTTTAGCGGCGGTTAAAACGAAGGCGACTCCTGTGAGGGGGTCGCCTTTTTTTGTGGCCGCGGTCTACACCACAACACAAATCAAATGTGGGAGCGGGCTTGCTCGCGAAAGCGGTGTGTCAGTCGACAAAAATGTTGAATGTTAAACAGCCTTCGCG
>NZ_JBFUBK010000043.1:0-47098 GCF_056405815.1 Pseudomonas sp. P1_F1_2
GCCTGATACACCGCAATTGCTGATTTTACGACTGCTGCGCAGCCGGACGCAGGCTTCGCCAGCTGCTACAGACCGCATTGTGGCGGGGGGTTGAAACACCCTGAAAGAGGCGTGGTAGTTGGGGTTGCGGGCTATTCACGACATTTTGTAGGGGCTTGTTACTACCATCGTCGAATGGTTCTATAGGCCCGGCACGGCTAAAACGGTGCCATACAAAAACAACTATTCCACCGAGGTAAGAAAGATGAGTGCGGCTTCCCTGTATCCCGTTCGTCCCGAGGTTCTGGCTAATACGCTGACTGACGAGGCGACCTACAAGGCCATGTACCAGCAATCGGTCGTCAACCCGGACGGTTTCTGGCGTGAACAGGCCAAGCGCCTCGACTGGATCAAGCCTTTCACCACGGTGAAGCAGACCTCCTTCGACGATCACCATGTCGACATCAAATGGTTCGCCGACGGCACGCTGAACGTTTCCTACAACTGCCTCGACCGTCACCTGGCCGAGCGCGGTGATCAGATCGCGATCATTTGGGAAGGGGATGATCCTGCCGAAAGCCGCAACATCACTTACCGCGAGCTGCACGAACAAGTCTGCAAGTTCGCCAACGCCCTGCGTGGTCAGGACGTACACCGCGGCGACGTGGTGACTATCTATATGCCGATGATCCCTGAAGCCGTGGTCGCCATGCTGGCCTGTACCCGGATCGGCGCGATTCACTCGGTTGTGTTCGGCGGTTTCTCCCCGGAAGCCCTGGCCGGTCGCATCATCGACTGCAAATCCAAAGTGGTGATCACCGCTGACGAAGGCGTTCGTGCCGGCAAGAAAATCCCGCTCAAGGCCAACGTCGACGACGCGCTGACCAACCCGGAAACCAGCAGCATCCAGAAGGTCATCGTGTGCCAGCGCACCGGTGGCGAGATCAAGTGGAACCAGCATCGCGACATCTGGTACGAAGACCTGATGAAAGTGGCGGGCACCGTGTGCGCGCCTAAAGAGATGGGTGCCGAAGAAGCGCTGTTCATCCTTTACACCTCTGGCTCCACCGGCAAGCCGAAGGGCGTGCAGCACACCACCGGCGGTTATCTGCTGTATGCGGCCATGACCCATGAGCGTGTGTTCGACTATCGTCCGGGCGAAATCTTCTGGTGCACCGCCGACGTCGGCTGGGTCACGGGCCACAGTTACATCGTCTACGGCCCGCTGGCCAACGGCGCGACCACGTTGCTGTTCGAAGGCGTGCCGAACTACCCGGACATCACCCGTGTGGCGAAGATCGTCGACAAGCACAAGGTCAACATCCTCTACACCGCACCAACGGCGATCCGCGCGATGATGGCCTCGGGCACCGCCGCTGTTGAAGGCGCCGATGGCAGCAGCCTGCGTCTGCTGGGTTCGGTCGGCGAGCCGATCAACCCGGAAGCCTGGGACTGGTACTACAAGAACGTCGGCAAGTCCCGTTGCCCGATCGTCGATACCTGGTGGCAGACCGAAACCGGCGGCAACATGATGAGCCCGTTGCCGGGCGCTCACGGCCTCAAGCCGGGTTCGGCGGCACGTCCGTTCTTCGGTGTGGTGCCGGCCCTGGTGGATAACCTGGGCAACATCATCGACGGCGTTGCCGAGGGCAACCTGGTGATTCTCGATTCGTGGCCAGGCCAGGCACGTACGCTGTTTGGCGATCATGACCGTTTCGTCGACACTTACTTCAAGACCTTCCGCGGCATGTATTTCACTGGTGACGGTGCCCGTCGCGATGCCGATGGTTACTACTGGATCACCGGTCGCGTGGACGATGTGCTCAACGTGTCCGGGCACCGCATGGGCACCGCCGAAATCGAAAGTGCGATGGTTGCTCACCCGAAAGTCGCCGAAGCGGCGGTGGTCGGGGTGCCGCACGACATCAAGGGGCAGGGCATTTATGTCTACGTCACCCTGAACGGTGGCGAAGAGCCGAGCGAGCAACTGCGCCTGGAGCTGAAAAATTGGGTGCGTAAGGAGATTGGTCCGATCGCTTCGCCGGATGTGATTCAGTGGGCACCGGGGCTGCCGAAGACTCGTTCGGGCAAGATCATGCGCCGGATTCTGCGCAAGATTGCCACGGCCGAGTACGACGGGTTGGGGGATATCTCTACCCTGGCGGATCCGGGTGTGGTGCAGCATTTGATTGATACGCACAAGACCATGCACGTCGCGTAAGCGCCGGCGGTAGCGTCATCGAAGCCCCGCCAGGTGTTGAGCCTGGCGGGGCTTTTTTGTGCCGATCGTTCCCATGCTCCGCGTGGGAATGCCGCCCGGGACGCTCCGCGTTCCTTGAGGTGCGTGACGCGGAGCGTCACTGGATGCATTCCCACGCAGAGCGTAGGAACGATCAGCGCCACATAAACACCAGCCAATAATTATCGGCCTACCACGTCAGTCATTTCCCACTGTTACCCATCCCCCTTCAAGTAACTGAATGTGTAACCGCTCGCGCCAATTCGAGGCATAGGGAAACGCCAAGCCCCATTCCTGGACCTCTTTAGCCCCCCTGGAAAATAAGAACTAACGCCAAGCTTGCCGGATTAGAAGGGTTTGCCAATAATAGGCCCGCAATTTGCTACATAGATCGGTTCACTGTCTTTTGCTCTTGCATGATTTTGCAGGGCTGTCAACGCGCTCAGGCGGCTTTCTCGGTGCTTCTGTAATTAGTTGTCGCATTGAAGAAATATCGGCTTCGGGCCTGTCGTTAGAATGCCGGTCACTCGCTCGTCAGTGTCCGTGTTGAAAATCAACACGCGATTCCCAGGGCGCAGCAATCGCTTTTGTGGTTCTACTCACTCGCATATTGGGCTGTCGCTCACTCTGCCGTTTTTGCCCTTTACCGATGGAGTCCCAAGATGAAGAAACTCGTGCTGCTTGGCGCCCTGGCACTGTCCGTGCTGTCCCTGCCAACCTTCGCCGATGAAAAGCCTCTCAAAATTGGTATCGAAGCGGCTTACCCTCCGTTCGCTTCCAAAGCACCGGACGGCAGCATCGTTGGTTTCGACTACGACATCGGCAACGCCCTGTGCGAAGAGATGAAGGTCAAGTGCGTGTGGGTCGAGCAAGAGTTCGACGGTCTGATCCCGGCCCTCAAAGTGCGCAAGATCGACGCGATCCTGTCGTCCATGTCGATCACTGAAGACCGCAAGAAGTCTGTCGACTTCACCAACAAGTACTACAACACCCCGGCTCGCCTGGTCATGAAGGCCGGCACTCAAGTCAGCGACGGCCTGACTGAATTGAAGGGCAAGAACATTGGCGTGCAGCGTGGTTCGATCCACGAGCGTTTCGCCCGTGAAGTCCTGGCCCCGCTGGGTGCCGAGGTCAAGCCTTACGGTTCGCAGAACGAAATCTACCTCGACGTGGCCGCCGGTCGCCTCGACGGCACCGTGGCAGACGCTACGCTGCTGGATGACGGTTTCCTGAAAACCGACGCTGGCAAAGGCTTCGCCTTCGTTGGCCCGGCCTTCACCGACGTCAAATACTTCGGCGACGGCGTAGGTATCGCTGTTCGCAAGGACGACAAGGCTGATCTGGACAAGCTCAACGCTGCCATCGCTGCCATTCGTGAGAACGGCAAGTACAAGCAAATCCAGGACAAGTACTTCGCCTTCGATATCTACGGCAAGTAATACGTCCAAGCGACAAGTCCGAAATGGCGCAAGCAACAGGATCTCTGAGGTTTGCGCCATTTTTTCATCCCAACTTTCGAGGACCTGAATCATGTTGAAAGGCTACGGGGCTGTCATCCTCGATGGCGCATGGCTGACGCTTCAGCTCGCCTTGTCGTCCATGGCCCTGGCCATCGTTCTGGGTCTGATCGGCGTTGCGCTGCGTCTGTCGCCGGTTCGCTGGCTGGCCTGGCTGGGCGATCTGTACTCCACGGTGATCCGCGGTATTCCCGATCTGGTGTTGATCCTGCTGATTTTCTACGGCGGTCAGGACCTGCTCAACCGCGTCGCACCGCTGCTGGGCTTTAACGACTACATCGACCTGAACCCGTTGGCCGCCGGTATCGGCACCCTGGGTTTCATCTTCGGTGCGTACCTGTCGGAAACCTTCCGTGGCGCCTTCATGGCGATCCCGAAGGGGCAGGCAGAAGCTGGCATGGCGTACGGCATGAGCAGTTTTCAGGTGTTCTTCCGGGTCTTGGTGCCACAGATGATTCGCCTGGCGATTCCGGGCTTTACCAATAACTGGCTGGTCTTGACCAAGGCCACCGCGTTGATTTCGGTGGTGGGCCTGCAAGACATGATGTTCAAGGCCAAGCAGGCGGCAGATGCCACCCGCGAGCCTTTCACCTTCTTCCTCGCAGTGGCGGCGATGTACCTGGTGATCACCAGCGTCTCGTTGCTGGCATTGCGTCACCTTGAGAAGCGCTACTCGGTAGGCGTAAGGGCGGCTGATCTATGATCTTCGACTACAACGTCATTTGGGAGTCCTTGCCGCTGTACCTCGGCGGCTTGGTGACTACCCTCAAATTGCTCGCGCTGTCGCTGTTTTTCGGCCTGCTGTGCGCCTTGCCGCTGGGCTTGATGCGCGTCTCGAAAAACGCCGCCGTCAACATGAGCGCCTGGCTCTACACCTACGTGATCCGCGGCACGCCGATGCTGGTGCAGCTGTTTTTGATCTACTACGGGTTGGCGCAATTCGAAGCAGTCCGTGAGAGCTTCCTCTGGCCGTGGCTGTCCAGCGCAACGTTCTGTGCGTGCCTGGCTTTTGCGATCAACACCAGCGCCTACACCGCTGAAATCATCGCCGGCAGCCTGCGTGCTACGCCGAACGGCGAGATCGAAGCGGCCAAGGCCATGGGCATGTCGCGCTACAAAATGTACAAGCGAATCCTGTTGCCATCGGCCCTGCGCCGGGCGTTGCCGCAGTACAGCAACGAAGTGATCATGATGCTGCAGACCACCAGTCTGGCGTCCATCGTGACCCTGATCGACATCACCGGTGCCGCGCGCACGGTCAACGCCCAGTTCTACCTGCCGTTCGAAGCCTACATCACCGCCGGCGTGTTCTACCTGTGCCTGACCTTCATTCTGGTGAAGCTGTTCAAACTGGCCGAGCGCCGCTGGTTGGGCTACCTGGCCCCGCGGAAGCACTGATATGGAACGCATCGATCATGCATTGCCGTGGAGCCACCTGGGCAGCGAACGCCAGATTTCGGTGTTCCGCTTCGGCCGCGGCGAGCGCAAGGCCTACATTCAGGCCAGCCTGCACGCCGATGAACTGCCGGGGATGCGCACGGCCTGGGAGCTGAAAAAGCGCCTGGCCGAACTCGAAGCCCAGGGCTTGCTCAACGGCGTGATCGAACTGGTGCCAGTGGCTAATCCGATGGGCCTCGGCCAATTGGTTCAAGGCAATCATCAAGGGCGTTTCGAAGCGGGCAGCGGCAAGAACTTCAACCGTGATTTCGTCGAGTTGAGTGCGCCGGTTGCGGCTGCGTTGGCTGGAAGTCTTGGTGATGATGCGCATGCCAACATTCGCTTGATCCGTCAGGCGATGGCTGATCATCTGGCCGTATTGCCAGAGGCGAGTAGCCAGTTGCAAGGCATGCAACGCATCTTGCTCAGCCACGCCTGCACGGCTGACGTGGTGCTGGATTTGCATTGCGATTCGGAAGCGGCGCTGCATATGTACGCGCTGCCACAACACTGGCCGCATTGGCGTTCGTTGGCCGCGCACCTGAATGTGCGGGTCGGCCTGCTGGCGGAAGATTCCGGTGGCAGTTCGTTCGACGAAGCCTGCTCGCTGCCATGGTTGCGTTTGTCGCGCCTGTTCCCGGAGGCGCAGATTCCACTGGCGTGTCTGGCGACTACCATTGAATTAGGTGGTCAGGCTGATACCGGTCGCGCTGAGTCTGAGGCTCACGCTGAAGGCATTCTGGCGTTCCTCGCCGAACAGGGCTTGATCAGCGGTGAATGGCCGAAACCTGCGCAAGAGCCTTGCGAAGGCATGCCGTTCGAAGGCACTGAATTGTTGTTTGCACCGCACCCTGGTGTGGTGAGTTTTCTGCGTAAACCCGGTGAGTGGATCGAAACCGGTGACGAGATTTTTGAAGTGATCGATCCGTTGTCGGATCGGGTCAGCACGGTGTGTGCTGGTACGTCCGGGGTGCTGTTTGCCATTGAACGGCTGCGTTATGCCCAACCCGGTTTCTGGCTGGCCAAGGTGGCGGGGCGCGAAGCGCTGCGTCACGGGCGCTTGCTCAACGACTGACTGACTGTTTTTGTGAGAACCGACCGCATGTACAAACTTGAAGTCCAAGACCTGCATAAACGCTATGGCAGTCACGAAGTGCTCAAGGGCGTGTCCCTGAAAGCGGCGGCTGGCGATGTGATCAGCATCATCGGCTCCAGTGGCTCCGGCAAAAGTACCTTCCTGCGCTGCATCAACCTGCTGGAGCAGCCGCACGCGGGCAGGATTCTGCTCAACAACGAAGAGCTGAAACTGGTCGCCAACAAGGACGGCGCGCTGAAAGCGGCCGACCCGAAACAGCTGCAACGCATGCGTTCGCGCCTGTCGATGGTGTTCCAGCATTTCAACTTGTGGTCGCACATGACCGCGCTGGAAAACATCATGGAAGCGCCGGTTCACGTGCTGGGCATGTCCAAGGCCGAAGCCCGCGAAAAAGCCGAGCACTACCTGAACAAGGTGGGCGTAGGTCATCGCAAGGACGCTTACCCGGGCCACATGTCCGGCGGCGAGCAACAGCGCGTGGCGATTGCCCGTGCGCTGGCGATGGAACCTGAGGTGATGCTGTTTGACGAACCGACCTCGGCACTCGACCCGGAACTGGTCGGCGACGTGCTGAAAGTCATGCAGGCCCTGGCCCAGGAAGGCCGGACCATGGTGGTGGTGACGCACGAAATGGGCTTTGCCCGTGAAGTGTCGAACCAGTTGGTGTTCCTGCACAAAGGTGTTGTTGAAGAAAGTGGCAACCCGCGTGAGGTACTGGTCAATCCCCAGTCCGAGCGCCTGCAACAATTCCTCTCGGGCAGCCTGAAGTAATCAGGGCTGCCGTTGTGCACCGCGATAGTGCATGCTTCGCAGTCTGAAAGCTGGCCCCGATTTACTGTGGGAGCTGGCTTGCCTGCGATGGCGGTGGGCCAGTTAGCATCTTTGGCACTGATACACCGCTATCGCAGGCAAGCCAGCTCCCACATTTGATCTTTGCTGGCTTTGAGATTTGTGTTCATTTCCGGGCTAGCATTGGCCCATGCCTTCATCACCGTTCTTCGTTTCGGATTGCCCGCCATGACTGCCCATCGAATTGGTTTCCTGATTTGGCCCAGCACTAAAGCCCTGACGCTTGCGCTGGCTGAGGAGGCCTTGCGTGTTGCCCAGCGTGTGCACCCGGACGTGGTTTACGAACTGTCGTTTTTGCAGGCTGAACCGCCGACCGAAGGCGCCTGGCAATTGCCGGGTGAGCCCTGGGCCGGCAAGCTCGAAAACTTCCAGAAGCTGTTTCTACTCGCCGATGAGCCGCCGACTGCACTCGCACCGGCGCTCAGCAGTGCGTTGAAACAGCTGGTGCGGGCCGGTTGCGTGATTGGCGGTTTGTCGGCCGGTGTTTACCCGTTGGCGCAATTGGGTTTGCTCGACGGCTATCGTGCTGCCGTGCATTGGCGCTGGCAGGACGATTTCGCCGAACGTTTTCCGAAAGTCATCGCCACCAGCCACCTGTTCGATTGGGATCGCGATCGTCTGACCGCGTGCGGCGGCCTGTCGGTACTCGACCTGTTGCTGGCCGTGCTGGCCCGTGATCACGGCGCCGAACTGGCGGGTGCCGTGTCGGAAGAACTGGTGGTCGAGCGCATTCGCGAAGGCGGCGAGCGTCAACGCATTCCTTTGCAAAACCGTCTCGGCTCCAGCCATCCGAAGCTCACCCAAGCGGTGTTGCTGATGGAGGCCAACATCGAAGAGCCGTTGACCACCGACGAAATCGCCCAGCACGTGTGTGTGTCCCGTCGACAGTTGGAGCRCATCTTCAAGCAGTACCTCAACCGTGTGCCGAGCCAGTATTACCTGGAGTTGCGCTTGAACAAGGCGCGGCAGATGTTGATGCAAACCAGCAAGTCGATCATCCAGATCGGCCTGTCGTGTGGCTTTTCCTCGGGGCCGCATTTCTCTAGCGCCTACCGCAACTTCTTTGGTGCCACGCCGCGCGAAGATCGCAACCAGCGGCGTAGCAGCAGTCCGTTCGAATTGTCGTCAGTGCCGTCCGAGCGCGGCTGACAGTGCGCGCCGCGCCCGGACATGCAGGCTGCTTTACTCGTCTACTTCGGAACCACCAGACGTCGATATCTCCATCTGGCCTTGGTTGATGACATCTTCCACACCGAAATCCACTCCAGTGCGCTCGAAGTAACTGACCAGCCGTGACAGGCTCTCCACGGAAAACCGGTTGCCTCTGAAATTGATGTTCTCTGCGATTTTCAGTGGCAACTCCAGAATTTCGCTGGGCACTTCGGTGATTGCGTTTGCGCTTAGGTCTGCCCATTCCAGTTCACTCATTTGCATCAGCCCGTGCGGTAGTTCGGTGATGCCGGTGTCATTGAGCAGGATGGTCTCCAGGCTGCTCATTTGGCTCAGGTCGGGTGCTTGCTCCAGCCTGTTGTAGCCCAGGTCCAGATACTCCAATTGTTCCATTGCCGCCAATGCACTGACTGAATCAGTGGTCAAGCGGACGCGGCAATGTGGCAGCGATAACGACCGGAGTTGACCCATCTTGAACACGGCTTCCGGTATTTCTCCGAGATTGCAGTAGCGCAATCTGAGGTTTTTGAGCTTGGGGAAAGACTCCAGGAAGCGCCCGATGCGCGTTACGCCATCGGCACTCTGCAGTTCCACCGACGAAACATGATCAAAGTTGGCGCTCAGGGTTGGCAGTTCTCCATGGACAGGCGATCGGATGACCAGCTCGTAGCCGGGTTCAAGTGACGAATCAAACTCATCCAGTTCCGTTTCCTTGCGCCAGCACTGCTCCAGTAGGTGCTTGAGTTCGTCGCGGCTTGAATGTTCGAAAAACTCTTGCAATGCGGTGAAGGGTTCACCTGTCAGGGGGTGATAGGGTGGCAAGTTGGCGGTCCAGGTGGACAGATCGACTTGGAGCTGACTCAGTTCCTGCTCAAGACGGGTCAATTCGATCCGGCCGTCTTCCAGCGTACCGGGCAAGTCATACACAAATTCGCTCGCCTGCTCGACCTCCATGCCCGGATACAGCGCTCTGACGCGGACAATATCTGCCTCAGGGGCGTAGGCACCCAAATCAAAGGAAGTGCTGAAGTATTGCTGTTTGATCAGCTGTCGCGCGGCGTTGGACAGGGGATTGTGTGTGAGATAAACGCCTTGTTTTTCATACACCGCACTGTCGAACAATTCAGTGGGTAGATCAGTGATTTTATTGTCCAGCAACATCAGCGATTCAAGGTGCGGGCTTCGGAACGCGCCGCGAGGGAATTTGGACAGGCCCGTGTCACTCAGGTCCACCTGGACCAGATCGGGCATCGATTCGAGGCTCGGGACTCCATCAATCGAATTGCGATAGAGGTCCAGTGAAGTCAGTTTGTTCAGCGATTGCAGCTTCGACCAATTGGCGGCGTCAAAGTTGATCCCGCAGTCGCTCAGCACCAACGCGTCGAGGCTGGTCATCCGGGGGATGGCGTCGGGCAGTGTGCTCAGATGGAAGCGGCGCAGTTCGAGACGGCGCAGCCCTTTGAAGTGTTCTAAAAAAGCCGGGATGCCCTGGGGGGCGAAATGACCCTCGAGCGACAGTGTGGACACGTGGTTGAAATCGGCATTCAAGGTCGGCAGATCGCCCGGGACCGGATCCACAAAGGTGAGCACATAGCGTTCGACGCCATCCTCGGAGTCCAATTCCCGATCAGTTTGCCGGCACCACGCTCGCTGGATTTCCCGGGCCAGCAACTTGCGATTACGCTGGGCGATCTGGCGATCCATATCGTTCAGCGCGAGCCCTGTTTCGGCGTCGGTGGTGGGCGCGTCGAGTACCCAGCCATTCAAATCTTGACGAAGCCGGGCCAATTCGCTGGCCAGGCGCGAAAGTTCGAAGCGAGCGCCATCAGGGTGACGTTGTAACCTCAGAACCATGGACCGGAGCTCTTCCTCGTTGAGCGAGGGATAAACCTCACGAACCCGGTCGTCGAGCGTTGGCGCCATGCCGACGCGGCGGGTGTAACCCTCGGTGCCGCCGGGCAGGCGCATGGTGGTGGGGTCGTAAAAGGGTTTTCGATGAGGGTTTTTCGCAAACAGAGTGCGCAGGCCCGGTTGTTCCAGTGCGTGTTCTGCAAGGCGCTGTTTGAATCTACGGCTGCCCCCCATCGCGGCGCGCTCTGCGTCTGGCAGTGCCTGAAGCAGGGTGTGGTAAAAGTCGCCGGGAGTGGCATTGTTATCGTGAAGTCGATAGCTACCGTCTACGGTGCGCACCAGTGTTTTGAGGTTTGGCGCGTCGACGCGGCCCATGCTGTCGCGCAGGGCGCCCTCCTGTGAAAAATCCCTGACTTCAAGGCGCAGGTCAGTGGGCCAGTCGGGCAGTGTGTTCAGGCTGTGCAGCGCCAATTGATGAGTGTCTGCGGTTTCCAGTGCGTCACGAAAAAGTCCTTCGTAGGCCCGGGTAATACGCACCGCCTCCATGGCTTTCAATGCGACGTCCTTCAGGCGTTGAGGCACTGTCCCGTTATGCAGTTGCGTCAGCTCGGTGCCCGATGCGTTGCTGGCCAGTTCTTGTGCGATGTCTGTCGGCAGCCCTTGGGTGTTGGCCTGAAGTACTTGAACTGGCCGATCCGTGGTTTTCTCCAGCGCCCGATAGCGTGATTCGAATAGCGATTTGCGATGGCTGAGTGCCCGATCGTAATCGGGGTGTTCGGTGTGGTTCTGGTCAATCAGGTTTTGAATGTCACGATCGATTTTGAAGCGCTTGATCGTGTCGGTCAGAAGTGAGGGCGGGCGATGGTTCTCGACATGAATCTCCCGTAGCACATTGTCGTGATAGCCACTGATGCGCAGGATCGCTTCGCGTTCGGCGCGGCTGAAGGATTCGACGCTATGCCCGAGGCGATGCATTACGGTATCGCGGTCCCAGCTCAGCGGCTGTTCCAGCTCGGTCGTCCAGGCACCGTGGCCGTTGTGGCGCAAGGTGGGCTGATAGGCGTCGACCCGGTCGGGATGCTCGATCTTGAACGCACCTGTCCTGGCATTCGATTGCACGGCGTACAGCTTTCCCTCGAGGGGCAGCAGCGTCTTGTTCTCGTGTCGGTACAGGCCAAGGTCATCGGGTTGCAAGCCAGCGGGCAAGTCGATGGTTTGTTCGTAGCGGGTGAGGTCCGGATTCCAGTAACGGGTTTTTCCGTCCGGGCCCGGCACCGGCTTGAGCGGCTCGATCAGCGCCACTGATTCAGGGGAAAGCAGGCGCTGGAAGGTGCGGGCGGCAATGGCGCTGCCGATCACAAATGTTCCCGTTTGAACCACGGTTTCGACGACGCTCAACAGTTGCCTGAACGCTTCTGTTTTTTGGTCTTCGGCCCAGTCCACGATACCTTCGAAGGTTTCGTCGAGGACCTGATAGGCCATGTAGGCCAGCATCAATTCGCCGAGGAAGGGCACGAACGGCAAGGCGACGAACGTTGCGACTTCCAGGACCGCCGAGGCCACTTTGCTGAAGGCGTCCCACTGTGCCCAGCGTGCGTTCTGGTCGGCGCGAGCGGTGGAGACGGCAACGGTGCTTGCATCATTGAGGATCTTGTTCAGCTGCCGCTGATAGAGGTGGTTCCACAGTCCCGCCCTGAACGGGGTCATCGAAAACCGTAGATTGGGATGATCGATCGGGGTTTCCCGCCAGCTCGGCAGTGGGTCACCACGGGTATGCCGATGCCAGGTGACGGCCTGCAGGCGACGATTGAGATCAGCAAAGAAATAGCCCCGTTCGTGGTGATCGACGAATCGACTGAAAAACGCTTGATAAGTGGGTGAGCGCAGCTTGTGGGTCAGTTCATTCATGAACGCCACGGTGTCGGGGTATTGCTTGAGCGGATGCTCCGGATCATCGGGGATGTAGGCGATGATCCGGGTGGCCTTGGTTGTGTGGCTCGATTTGGCGCTGAACACGATGATGCCGGTCAGCGATGACGACATCATTCTCAGGTCGTGACAGTGCAGGGGATAACCGTCCAGTGGCATGGGCGCGCGCCCCTCGAGCAATCGCTCGATTGCGTTATAGGCATCGTCCTCGATATCCCGGCGGGCATGAGCCAGCTTCAGCGCAGAGCGAAGTGCTGCCTGGTTTGTTTGGCCGACCTTCGATTTCAAAACAGCCCCGGCTACCCGGTTGGTCAGCCCCAGATTGTCTTTGAGATAGTCGTTGTATTGGCCGCCAATATCCAGTTCGCGGCACAGCTGGGTGAAGGCCTGGATCGTGAGTTTGCGAGAGACCTCGGGCAACGTATCGAACTGCCCTGTGGGCGACGGTGCGCTGATGAAGGTGGAGTCAGCCTCATAAGCGCCGGCCTCGGCCTCTGATGGCTGAAAGTTGTGCAGCGCCGCGTCGAGCATCGACACCGTCCAGGTGCGGGCGGCACCGGTCTTGATCGCAAACCAGGGTGTGGTCAGCGGGATGTACAGACGCAGGAAGGTGGTTTTGACATCCAGCTCCAGGTCGAAGCGGGTTTTCAGCGCTGAGGCCAGAATCGGCTCTGCGTAATCCTGAGCGTTTTGCACCTTCGCCAACATCGATCCCAACCGGTTTCGTTCGGTCCAGTGCGTCTGGCTTGAGCTTTTCAGCACCAGGTGTTGCAGACGCGAAGCGGTGCGATGCCAGGGAGGCGCTACAAGGCTGGCGCTCTTCAGCGCGCCGCGCGTTTCGGTCGATGCCTCTAATAGCCATGCGGGCAGGTTTTGGTAAACGTGATGAAAGTGAGAGTCCGGTTGCGAGGCGGGCTCAAAATCGTCTTGATTCATGCGCTATTCCTTTAGCGTTTGGATTAGCCGCCAGCAAAACAGATGATGATGAGTGGCGTGCGGTACATATTTACCGCACCGTTCATCAGGCCTGCCTATAACCTGCGCCGGCAGTTTAAACTGCGCCTTTGCGACGCTATATGTCGCATTGCCGTAAACCCGGCTGAATCCGGGGTTTGCGCTATAAGAAGTTGTCGCTTGGCGGCAAGGCCGGGCTGAAAACTGTCCTTACAATCCCCTCATCGCTCGCCAGTTTCAGGCGAGTGTTCCTCTTCAGGAGACTCCGATGTCCGTTGAGCACGCTGCGGTACAACGCGCCGATTTCGACCAGGTAATGGTTCCCAACTACGCGCCTGCCGCTTTCATCCCCGTGCGTGGTGCCGGTTCCCGCGTCTGGGACCAGTCTGGCCGCGAGCTGATCGACTTCGCCGGCGGAATTGCCGTTAACGTATTGGGCCACGCACACCCTGCGCTGGTCGGTGCCTTGACCGAGCAGGCGAACAAGCTGTGGCACGTGTCCAACGTGTTCACCAATGAGCCGGCCCTGCGCCTGGCGCATAAGCTGATCGACGCTACCTTTGCTGAGCGCGTGTTCTTCTGCAACTCCGGCGCCGAAGCCAACGAGGCCGCTTTCAAGCTGGCCCGTCGGGTCGCCTTCGATCGCTACGGCAGCGAGAAGTACGAAATCATCGCCGCGCTGAACAGTTTCCACGGCCGTACCCTGTTCACTGTGAACGTCGGTGGCCAGTCGAAGTACTCCGACGGCTTCGGTCCGAAAATCACCGGCATCACCCACGTGCCTTACAACGATCTGGCGGCTTTGAAAGCGGCCATTTCCGACAAGACCTGCGCCGTTGTGCTGGAACCGATCCAGGGTGAGGGCGGCGTATTGCCGGCCGAACTGGCTTACCTGCAAGGCGCCCGCGAACTGTGCACCGAGCACAATGCGCTGCTGGTGTTCGACGAAGTGCAAACCGGTATGGGCCGCAGCGGCAAGCTGTTCGCCTACCAGCACTACGGCGTGACCCCGGACATCCTGACCAGTGCCAAGAGCCTGGGCGGCGGTTTCCCGATCGCAGCCATGCTGACCACCGAAGACCTGGCCAAACACCTGGTCGTCGGCACTCACGGCACCACCTATGGCGGTAACCCGCTGGCGTGTGCGGTTGCTGAAGCGGTGATCGACGTGATCAACACCCCTGAAGTGCTGGCCGGCGTCAACGCCAAGCACGACAAGTTCAAGGCACGCCTGGAGCAGATTGGCGAGAAGTACGGCCTGTTCACTCAGGTCCGTGGTCTGGGTCTGCTGATCGGTTGCGTGCTGAGCGATGCCTGGAAGGGCAAGGCCAAGGACATCTTCAACGCCGCCGAGCGTGAAGGCCTGATGATTCTGCAAGCCGGCCCGGACGTGATTCGTTTCGCCCCGAGCCTGGTGGTTGAAGACGCCGATATCGATGCCGGTCTGGACCGCTTCGAACGTGCTGCTGCGAAGTTGACTCAAGCCTGATAGACCCTTCGGCGCCTGACTATTCAGGCGTCGAATCAATTTTTTGTGCCGGGCTTAGTAAGTGTGGGAGCGGGCTTGCCCGCGATGAGGGCCTGACAGCCGACTTCATTGTTATCTGACAGGACGCTATCGCGGGCAAGCCCGCTCCCACATGAGCCGGGCATTTTACTTATGAAAGTTTTTAGAGAAAGGAGTGACACCATGCTGGTGATGCGCCCCGCGCAAATGGCTGATCTGGGCGAGGTACAGCGTCTGGCTGCGGATAGCCCGATTGGTGTCACTTCCTTGCCGGATGACGTTGAACGCCTGAGCGACAAGATCGCGGCAAGCGAAGCCTCGTTTTCTGCCGAAGTCAGCTTCAACGGTGAAGAGAGCTATTTCTTCGTCCTCGAAGACACCGCCACCGGCAAACTGGTCGGTTGTTCGGCCATCGTTGCTTCGGCGGGTTATTCCGAGCCGTTCTACAGCTTCCGTAATGAAACCTTCGTGCACGCTTCCCGCGAGCTGAAGATTCATAACAAGATCCACGTGCTCTCCCAATGCCACGACCTGACCGGCAACAGTTTGCTGACCAGTTTCTACGTACAGCGCGAGCTGGTGGGGTCGCCTTGGGCCGAACTCAATTCCCGTGGCCGCCTGCTGTTCGTGGCCAGCCATCCGGAGCGCTTCGCCGACTCCGTGGTGACCGAGATCGTTGGCTACAGCGATGAAAACGGTGACTCGCCATTCTGGGATGCCATCGGCCGTAACTTCTTCGACCTCAACTACGCTGAAGCCGAACGTCTGTGTGGCCTCAAGAGCCGTACGTTCCTGGCCGAGCTGATGCCGCATTACCCGATCTATGTGCCGCTGCTGCCGGACTCCGCTCAAGAGGCGATGGGCCAGGTGCATCCACGGGCTCAGATCACTTTCGACATCCTGATGCGCGAAGGTTTCGAGACCGATCACTACATCGATATTTTCGACGGTGGCCCGACCTTGCACGCACGTGTGACGGGGATCCGTTCGATCGCCCAGAGCCGCGTCGTGCCGGTGAAAATCGGCGAGCCGGTCAAAGGTGCCGGTCGTCAGTATCTGGTGGCCAATGCCCAATTGCAGGATTACCGCGCCGTGTTGCTTGAGCTCGATTATGCGCCAGGCAAACCGGTAACCCTGGACCTGGAAGCGGCCGAAGCCCTGGGCGTCGGCGAAGGTGCCAGCGTGCGCCTGGTGGCGGTTTAACGCCGGCTTTGATTTCCAGAAAGAAATGCCTGGAAAGCAGCGAAATTTCACGGGTGGCGCAAGCGGCCCGTTTGAGGAGATAGCATGATCGTTCGTCCCGTACGCAGCAGCGATTTACCCGCTCTGATCGACCTGGCCCGCAGCACTGGCACCGGCCTGACCACTTTGCCGGCCAACGAAGAGCGGCTGGCCCATCGGGTCGGCTGGGCCGAGAAGACCTTTCGCGGCGAAGCCGGGCGCGCTGATGCGGACTACCTGTTCGTACTCGAAGACGACACGGGGCGCGTGGTGGGCATTTCTGCCATCGCCGGCGCCGTCGGCCTGCGTGAGCCCTGGTACAACTTCCGGGTCGGCCTGACGGTCAGCGCTTCGCAAGAGCTGAACATCTACCGCGAGATCCCGACGCTGTTCCTGGCCAATGACCTGACCGGTAACTCTGAGCTGTGCTCGTTGTTCCTGCACGCCGATTACCGCACCGGGCTCAATGGCCGCATGCTGGCCAAGGCGCGGATGCTGTTCATTGCCGAGTTCCCGCAACTGTTCGGCAACAAGATCATCGCCGAGATGCGCGGTGTGTCCGACGAAGCCGGGCGTTCGCCGTTCTGGGAAAGCCTGGGCCGCCACTTCTTCAAGATGGAATTCAGCCAGGCCGATTACCTGACCGGCGTGGGCAACAAGGCGTTCATCGCCGAACTGATGCCGAAGTTTCCGCTGTACACCTGCTTCCTGTCGCCAGATGCGCGCAATGTTATCGGTCAGGTCCACCCGGACACCGAGCCGGCACTGGCCATGCTCAAGAGTGAAGGGTTCAGCTACCAGGGTTACGTCGACATCTTCGACGCCGGCCCGGCCGTGGAGTGCGAAACCGGCAAGATCCGCGCCGTGCGCGACAGCGAGGCACTGGTGTTGGCCATCGGCACGCCGGGTGACGACGCGACGCCTTTCCTGATTCACAACCGCAAGCGCGAAGACTGCCGGATCACTGCCGCGCCAGCACGCTTCGCCGCCGGCACGCTGGTGGTTGATCCGCTGACCGCCAAACGTCTTCAACTCAACGCCGGCGATCAAGTGCGCGCCGTTCCGTTGTCTGCTGCTCGGGAGTCGAAGTAATGAATTCGCTATACATCGCAGGTGAATGGCTGGCTGGCCAGGGCGAAACCTTCCAGTCGCTGAACCCGGTGACCCAGCAAGTGCTGTGGGCCGGCGAAGGCGCCACGGCCGCTCAGGTTGAATCCGCCGTGCAAGCCGCTCGTCAGGCATTCCCCGGTTGGGCCCGTCGTACGCTGGATGAGCGCATTGCCGTGCTTGAGGCCTTTGCCGCTGCGCTGAAAAACAAGGCTGACGAACTGGCGCGCTGCATCGGTGAGGAAACCGGCAAGCCGCTGTGGGAATCGGCGACCGAAGTGACCAGCATGGTCAACAAGATTGCGATTTCGGTGCAGAGCTACCGTGAACGTACCGGCGAGAAGAGCGGCCCGCTGGGCGACGCCACCGCTGTGTTGCGTCACAAACCGCACGGCGTGGTGGCCGTGTTCGGTCCTTACAATTTCCCTGGCCACTTGCCGAACGGTCATATCGTGCCGGCGCTGCTGGCCGGTAACAGCGTGTTGTTCAAACCGAGCGAGTTGACTCCGAAAGTCGCCGAGCTGACGGTCAAGTGCTGGATCGAAGCTGGCCTGCCGGCGGGCGTGCTGAACCTGCTGCAAGGCGCTCGCGAAACCGGTATTGCCCTGGCGGCGAACCCGGGCATCGACGGCTTGTTCTTCACCGGCTCCAGCCGCACGGGCAACCACTTGCATCAGCAATTTGCCGGTCGTCCGGACAAAATCCTTGCGCTGGAAATGGGCGGTAACAACCCACTGGTGGTCGACGAAGTGGCGGACCTCGATGCCGCCGTTTACACCATCATCCAGTCGGCCTTCATTTCTGCCGGCCAGCGTTGCACCTGTGCACGTCGTTTGCTGGTGCCGCAAGGCGCATGGGGCGACACGCTGCTGGCGCGTCTGGTGGCAGTCAGCTCGACGATTGAAGTCGGTGCGTTTGATCAGCAGCCGGCACCGTTCATGGGTTCGGTGATTTCCCTCGGTGCTGCGAAAGCGCTGATGGATGCGCAGGAACATTTGCTGGCCAATGGTGCGGTAGCCTTGCTGGAGATGACTCAGCCTCAGGCTCAAGCGGCCTTGCTGACCCCGGGTATTCTGGATGTCACTGCCGTTGCCGATCGTCCTGACGAAGAGCTGTTCGGCCCGTTGCTGCAAGTGATCCGCTACGCTGATTTTGAAGCGGCGATCGCTGAAGCCAACGACACCGACTATGGCCTGGCGGCGGGCCTGCTGTCGGACTCCGAGGCACGTTATCAGCAGTTCTGGCTGGAAAGCCGCGCCGGTATCGTCAACTGGAACAAGCAATTGACCGGTGCGGCGAGCAGCGCGCCATTTGGCGGCGTCGGTGCCTCGGGCAACCATCGCGCCAGCGCCTACTACGCCGCCGATTACTGCGCGTATCCGGTGGCCTCGCTGGAAACGCCGAGCCTGGTGTTGCCTGCCGCTCTCACGCCTGGCGTGAAGCTTTCTTAGGGCTTATGTAGCAGCTGCCGAAGGCTGCGTTCGGCTGCGAAGCAGTCGCGATTGCGGTATCCATGATTCTGATCTGGAAACACGGTGTACCGATTAACGACTGCTAAGCAGCCGAACGCAGCCTTCGGCAGCTGCTACAGGATTCGCATCCAGTCATATTTATTGAAGCCTATAACAACAGATTCTCGTGGAGCCTCGCTGATGAAATCCTATGAAGTCAATTTTGACGGTCTAGTGGGGCCGACCCATAACTACGGCGGCCTGTCCTACGGCAACGTCGCGTCCCAGAGCAACAGCCAGCAATCTTCGAACCCGAAGGAAGCCGCGCTGCAAGGCCTGGCGAAAATGAAATCGCTGATGGAGATGGGCTTCCAGCAGGGCGTGCTGGCGCCGCAAGAACGCCCGGACATCGCCGCGCTGCGTCGTCTTGGCTTCAGCGGCACCGATGCTCAAGTGATCGAGCGCGCCGCCAAAGAAGCGATGCCGTTGCTGGTCGCCAGTTGCTCGGCGTCGAGCATGTGGGTGGCCAACGCCGCCACGGTCAGCCCAAGTGCCGACACGGCCGATGGCCGCGTGCATTTCACTGCCGCCAACCTCAACTGCAAATATCACCGCAGCATCGAACACCCGACCACCAGTCGCGTTCTGGGGGCAATGTTCGCCGATCAGAAGCACTTTGCTCACCACGCCGCGTTGCCGGCCGTGGCGCAGTTCGGTGACGAAGGCGCCGCCAACCACACCCGTTTCTGCCGTGAATACGGTGAAGCAGGCGTCGAGTTCTTCGTGTTCGGTCGCAGCGCTTTCGATACCCGTTACCCGGCGCCGCAGAAATACCCGGCGCGCCAGACACTGGAAGCGTCCCAAGCCGTTGCCCGCCTGCACGGCTTGAGTGAAGACGGCGTGGTCTACGCGCAGCAGAACCCGTCGGTGATCGATCAGGGCGTGTTTCACAACGACGTGATCGCCGTGGGTAACGGTGAGGTGTTGTTCTATCACGAGGACGCGTTCCTCGACACCGAGCAGATGCTGGCGGAACTGCAAAGCAAACTCGCCAAGGTCGGTGGGAAATTCCAGTCAGTCTGCGTACCGCGTTCGGCAGTTACCGTCGAAGACGCCGTTCGTTCCTACTTGTTCAACAGCCAACTGCTGTCGCGTCCTGACGGTTCGATGCTGTTGATCGTGCCGGAAGAGTGCCGTGGCAACGAGCGTGTCTGGCAATACCTGCAAGGTTTGACCAGCTCCGGCGGCCTGATCCGTGAAGTGAAGGTGTTCGATCTCAAGCAAAGCATGCAGAACGGCGGTGGCCCGGCTTGCCTGCGGCTGCGCGTCGCACTGAATGAAACCGAGCTGGCGGCCGTCAATCCAGGGGTTATCATGACGGCCCCGTTGTACGGCACGCTGACCGAATGGGTCGACAAGCACTACCGCGACCGCATGACCGAAACCGATCTCGCGGACCCGCAATTGTTGCTTGAGTGCCGGACGGCACTGGATGAACTGACGCAAATCCTTAAACTGGGCGCGGTTTATCCATTCCAGATCAATTGAAAGTCTCAACCGAGAGCGTAAAAAACATGAGCGATACCCTGCAGCTGATCCTTGAAGACACCGACGGCACGCAACTGGAAACTTCCTGCACCCGCGTCGCGGTCATGTGGCAAGGCAAAGAGCTGTGGATCCAGCACGATGGCCGCGGCCAACTGCTGATCGGTGTGGACGTTGAAGAAGGCGACGCTGAATACGCCAACCTGCTGCTGCGCCCATTGGCGACTAATCTGGTAAGTCTGCAACTGGAAATGGAACCGGCTGAAGTCGGCGACGAAGACCACGTGCATGGCCCGGATTGCGCACACGACCACTAAGGAAACGCTCTATGCTCGCCCTCGGCAAACTGCTTGAACTAACCCTCGCCGGCCGCGAACCGGCGGAGAAGACTCAACTGACAGTCGAAGGCGTGCGGATGCGCTGGTTGAGCGAAGGTGCGCTGGAAGTCCGGCCACCTGAGGCTCGCGACAACGGCCTGGACCTGCTGCTGTCGGCCGGTATCCATGGCAACGAAACAGCGCCGATCGAATTGCTCGATCGCCTGTTGCATGACATCGCCCGTGGCGACCTCAAGCCACGCGCACGTATTCTGTTCCTGTTCGGTAACCCCGACGCGATCCGTAAAGGCGAGCGTTTTATCGAGCAGGACGTCAATCGGCTGTTCAATGGCCGTCACGAACAAAGCAGCGGCTCAGAAGCCTTGCGCGCTTGTGAGCTGGAGCGGCTGGCGGCGAGTTTCTTCAGCCTGCCGGATCGCCAGCGCCTGCACTACGATCTGCACACTGCGATTCGCGGCTCGAAAATCGAACAGTTCGCCTTGTACCCCTGGAAGGAAGGCCGCCAGCATTCGCGTCTTGAACTGGCGCGCCTGCGTGCTGCCGGGATGGAGGCCGTGCTGTTGCAGAACAAGCCGTCCATCGTCTTCAGTTCCTACACCTACGACAAGCTGGGCGCCGAGTCCTTCACCCTTGAACTGGGCAAGGCACGACCGTTCGGGCAGAACGACGGGGTCAACGTTTCCCTGCTGGAAAACCGCCTGAAACAGATCATCGAAGGCACCGAGCCGGAACTGACCGACGCAGCGCTGGACGGTTTGCAGYTGTACAGCGTGGCGCGGGAAATCATCAAGCACAGCGATAGCTTCCGCTTGAACCTTCCAGTGGACATCGAGAATTTTTCGCAGCTGGAGGTGGGTTATCTGTTGGCGGAAGACATCGCCAATACCCGCTGGATCATCGAAGAAGAGGGCGCCCGGATCATCTTTCCGAACCCCAAGGTGAAGAATGGCTTGCGTGCCGGCATTCTGGTCGTGCCGACGACTGACGAAAACCTGGCCTGACCACAACTTAAGCGATACGCAACCCCCCTGTGGGAGCGAGCTTGCTCGCGATAGCGGTATAACAAACAACATCACCGTTGAATGTTAAACCGCTATCGCGAGCAAGCTCGCTCCCACAGTTGGTTTGGGTGAAGGCAGAGACTTCACCCGGACCAAAGATTTTGGATTAGACAGCCATTGCACGCGGCTCGGTGCGGCGCAGCGCACGCATCTTCTGCAGCGTATCCGCGCACGTTTTCGCCGCTTCCTGGCCTTTATGCAGGAAATGCTCGAAGAAGAATTTCTGGTGCTCTTCACCGGCATGGAAGTGGTGCGGGGTCAGGGATACCGAGAACACTGGCACTTCGGTTTCCAGTTGCACCTGCATCAGGCCGCTGACCACCGACTGGGCGACGAACTCGTGACGGTAGATCCCGCCATCAACCACCAGGGCTGCGGCGACGATGCCGGCATAACGACCGGTCTTGGCCAGCAACTTGGCGTGCAGGGGCATTTCAAAGGCGCCGCCGACTTCGAAGAAATCGATTTCTGACTCCTGATAACCCTGGGCAATCATTTCGGTCACGAAGCCTTTACGGCTCTGATCGACGATTTCCTTGTGCCAGCAGGCCTGGATGAACGCAACGCGCTCGCCATGAGAGTGTTTGCTTTTGCTGTCGATTGCGGTGGGTTGCATGTTCTGACTCCTGTTTATGGTTAAAACAGGGCATATGAATCGAATGGGATTTGAGGGTGCGCACGCTCGCACGAATGCCTGCGGACGGCCCTATGGTGTCAATCCCGTTCTCTCTTCATCCGGACTATGACCGTCGGCCCCGGGATCACACCGGGTCTGCTGACCTTGTCGTCATACACAGCCAATGCCGTGCCTGTCGCCAAGCGCTCGCGGGCTATGCGCATTGCGCGCAATTACCGCCGGTGGGGAGTTGCACCCCGCCCTGAGAACGTTTTTGCCGCCGGAATGTTTGGCGGCGCAGCGTTTTTATCACATATTTGCGGTATGCGCATGGCCCCTTTTGGATGATTGTCATCGACTTTTCCGTTGGTTTAATCGACCTTTTCCTGCGCAAGGGTTGATTAATCGTCGCCATGCCCGCAGTAATTCTTTCCTGAAAGGGATTTCCCCTGCTTACCGAGGCCAGATTCATGAGTGTTATCGATCTTCGCAGCGACACCGTCACCCAACCTTGCGCCAGCATGCTCGACGCGATGGCCACAGCCACCACCGGTGACGATGTTTATGGTGAAGATCCGACGGTCAATCGTCTGGAAACCGAATTGGCCAAGYGCCTGGGTTTCGCGGCGGCGCTGTTCGTTCCGACAGGCACCATGAGCAACTTGCTGGGCCTGATGGCACATTGCGAGCGTGGCGAGGAGTACATCGTTGGCCAGCAGGCGCACACCTATAAGTACGAAGGTGGCGGTGCGGCGGTGCTCGGTTCGATTCAGCCGCAGCCGCTGGAAGTGCAGGCCGATGGCTCGCTGGACCTGGCCCACGTGGCGGCCGCGATCAAACCGGACGATTTCCATTTCGCCCKCACCCGTTTGCTGGCGCTGGAAAACACCATGCAAGGCAAGGTGCTGCCGCTTGAGTATCTGGCGCGGGCCCGCGGTTTTACCCGTGAGCACGGGTTGCAGCTGCACCTGGACGGCGCGCGGTTATACAACGCGGCAGTCAAACTGGGGGTTGATGCCCGGGAAATCACTCAGCACTTCGATTCCGTTTCGGTCTGCTTGTCCAAAGGCCTGGGAGCGCCAGTCGGTTCGGTGCTGTGCGGTTCGGTCGAGTTGACCGGCAAGGCACGCCGGTTACGCAAAATGGTCGGCGGTGGCATGCGTCAGGCCGGGATTCTGGCCGCGGCGGGCCTGTACGCGCTGGACAACAACGTCCAGCGTCTGGCCGACGACCATGCCAACGCACAGTTGCTGGCCGAAGGCCTGCGTGCGGCGGGCTATGAGGTTGAACCGGTGCAGACCAACATGGTTTACGTGGCCATGGGTGACAACGCCGAGGCGATCAAGCGCTTCGCCACTGATCGTGGCATCAAGCTCAGCGCTGCCGGTCGGCTGAGAATGGTCACGCACATGGATGTCAGCCGTGCTCAAATCGAACAAGTCGTCGCGGCATTCGTCGACTTTTCGCGCAAGTGATAGCGTTAGCGTTCCATTTGACCGTTTCTATCGTATAAACACGCTGTACCCCGCGCGCAGGGCCGATATAATGCGGCCCTTTGCCGTCGCTTCGTCTGTTGACGTTTCGAACAGGCCTTTGGCCGCAGCCTCCGTGGAAGAACCTAATGAAAAGCGCAGAAATCCGTGAAGCCTTCCTTCGCTTCTTCGAAGAGCAAGGCCACACCCGTGTAGCCTCCAGCTCTTTGATTCCGGGCAACGACCCAACCCTGCTGTTCACTAACGCGGGGATGAACCAGTTCAAGGACTGCTTCCTGGGCCAGGAAAAACGCGCGTACACCCGCGCCACCAGCAGCCAGAAATGCGTACGCGCCGGCGGCAAGAACAGCGACCTGGAAAACGTCGGTTATACCGCTCGTCACCACACATTCTTCGAAATGCTCGGTAACTTCAGCTTCGGTGACTATTTCAAGCACGACGCGATTACCTTCGCCTGGACTTTCCTGACCGGCGTTTTGAAGCTGCCGAAGGAAAAACTCTGGGTCACCGTCTATGCCTCGGACGACGAAGCGTATGACATCTGGACCAAAGAAATCGGTGTGCCGGTCGAGCGCATGATTCGCATCGGCGACAACAAGGGCGCGCCTTACGCCTCCGACAACTTCTGGACCATGGGCGATACTGGCCCGTGTGGCCCATGCACCGAGATTTTCTACGATCACGGCGACCACATCTGGGGCGGCCCACCGGGCTCGCCGGAAGAAGACGGTGACCGCTACATCGAGATCTGGAACAACGTATTCATGCAGTTCAACCGCACCGCCGATGGCGTATTGCATCCGCTGCCAGCGCCGTCGGTCGACACCGGCATGGGCCTGGAGCGGATCAGTGCGGTAATGCAGCACGTAAATTCCAACTACGAAATCGACCTGTTCAAGAACCTGCTGAGCGCGTCGGCCGATGCGATCGGCTGCGAAAATGGCGATCAGTCTTCGCTGAAAGTGGTTTCCGACCACATCCGTTCGTGCGGTTTCCTGATCGCTGACGGCGTTCTGCCGTCCAACGAAGGTCGCGGTTATGTACTGCGCCGGATCATTCGTCGCGCCTGCCGTCACGGCAACAAGTTGGGCGCAACCGGTAGCTTCTTCTACAAGATCGTCGCGGCGCTGGTGGCCGAGATGGGCGAAGCCTTCCCGGAACTCAAGCAGCAACAGACCAACATTGAGCGCGTGCTCAAGGCCGAGGAAGAGCAGTTCTCCAAGACCCTGGAACACGGCTTGAAGATTCTCGAGCAGGATCTGGCCGAACTCAAAGGCACTGTGGTGCCGGGCGACGTGGTGTTCAAGCTGTATGACACCTACGGTTTCCCAATGGACCTGACCGCCGACATTGCCCGTGAGCGAGAGCTGACCATCGACGAAGCCGGATTCGAGCGCGAGATGGAAGCCCAGCGCGTGCGTGCGCGTTCGGCCAGCTCGTTCGGCCTGGACTACAACACCCTGGTCAAGGTTGACGTGGCCACCGAATTCACTGGCTACACCGATACCAGCGGTTCGGCAAAAATCGTTGCCCTGTACAAGGACGGCCAGTCGGTCGACGTATTGAGCGAAGGCGACGAGGGCGTGATCGTTCTCGACAAGACGCCGTTCTACGCCGAATCCGGTGGCCAGATCGGCGATTGTGGTTATCTGCAAGCCGGCGCTTCGCGTTTCGACGTGCGTGACACCACCAAGACCGGCGGAGCGTTCCTGCACCACGGCGTGCTGGCAAGCGGCAGCCTGATCATCGGCGCTCCCGTGGAAGCCCACGTTGAGGCTGATGTGCGTCACGCCACTTCGCTGAACCACTCGGCGACCCACTTGCTGCACGCGGCATTGCGTCAGGTGCTGGGCGATCACGTTCAGCAAAAAGGCTCGTTGGTCGACAGTCAGCGCCTGCGCTTTGACTTCAGTCACTTCGAGGCGATCAAGCCTGAGCAGTTGAAAGCGCTGGAAGACATCGTCAACGCCGAGATTCGCAAGAACTCCGCCGTTGAAACCGAAGAAACCGACATCGAAACCGCCAAGAAGAAGGGCGCCATGGCGCTGTTCGGCGAGAAGTACGGCGACAACGTGCGCGTACTGAGCATGGGCGGTGATTTCTCCGTCGAGCTGTGCGGCGGTATCCACGCCAACCGTACTGGCGATATCGGCCTGCTGAAAATCATCAGCGAAGGCGGTGTGGCATCGGGCGTACGTCGTATCGAGGCAGTCACTGGTGCTGCGGCACTGGCCTACTTGAACGCGGCTGAAGAACAACTCAAGGAAGCGGCGAACCTGGTCAAGGGTAGCCGCGACAACCTGATCGACAAGCTGTCGGCTGTGCTGGAGCGCAACCGTCTGCTGGAGAAGCAACTCGAGCAGTTGCAGGCCAAGGCTGCCAGCGCGGCGGGCGACGATCTGTCGGCCTCTGCACTGGACGTCAAAGGCGTGAAGGTGTTGGCCGTGCGTCTGGACGGTCAGGACGGCAAAGCGCTGCTGGCGCTGGTCGATCAACTGAAAAACAAACTCGGCCGCGCAGTGATCCTGCTCGGCAGTGTCCATGAGGAAAAGGTCGTTCTGGTTGCAGGCGTAACCAAAGACCTGACTGGCCAACTCAAAGCCGGTGATTTGATGAAGCAAGCCGCTGCGGCAGTGGGCGGGAAGGGCGGTGGTCGTCCGGACATGGCGCAGGGCGGCGGTACAGACGCTGGCGCACTGGATGCAGCATTGGCCCTGACCGTTCCATTTGTAGAGCAGGGTTTATAAGGCAGTGTGTCTGGCCCGCGGTCTAGTGGCGGGCCAGAACGCTGTTTGAGTGATTATTTGGGCGCCCTTCATGGGCAGAGGCGGCTTTGAAATGGCTTTGATCGTACAGAAATTTGGAGGCACCTCAGTCGGCACTGTCGAGAGAATCGAGCAGGTCGCCGACAAGGTTAAGAAATTCCGCGATGCCGGCGATGACCTGGTGGTTGTGCTGTCTGCAATGAGCGGCGAAACCAACCGTCTGATCGATCTGGCCAAGCAAATCAGTGGTGATGACCAACCGGTTCCGCGTGAACTGGATGTGATCGTCTCCACCGGTGAGCAGGTGACGATTGCGCTGTTGGCCATGGCGCTGATGAAGCGTGGCGTGCCAGCGGTGTCGTACACCGGCAATYAGGTACGGATTCTGACCGATAGCGCGCACAATAAAGCGCGTATCTTGCAGATTGATGACCAGAAGATTCGCGGCGACCTGAAGGCCGGTCGCGTGGTGGTTGTCGCCGGTTTCCAGGGCGTCGACGAGCACGGCAACATCACCACCCTCGGTCGTGGCGGTTCCGATACCACCGGCGTGGCGCTGGCAGCAGCCTTGAAGGCTGATGAATGCCAGATCTACACCGATGTCGATGGTGTCTACACCACTGACCCGCGCGTGGTGTCCGTGGCCCAGCGCCTGGAAAAGATTACCTTCGAAGAGATGCTGGAAATGGCCAGCCTCGGTTCCAAGGTTTTGCAGATCCGTGCGGTCGAGTTCGCCGGCAAGTACAACGTTCCGCTGCGCGTTCTGCACAGCTTCAAGGAGGGTCCGGGCACCCTYATTACTATTGATGAAGAGGAAACCATGGAACAGCCGATCATTTCCGGTATCGCTTTCAACCGCGATGAAGCCAAGCTGACCATCCGTGGCGTGCCAGACATCCCGGGCGTTGCATTCAAGATTCTCGGCCCGATCAGTGCCGCGAACATTGAAGTCGACATGATCGTGCAGAACGTTGCGCACGATAACACCACCGACTTCACCTTCACTGTGCACCGCAACGACTACCAGGCGGCGCAAACCGTGCTGGAAAAAACTGCTAGCGAACTGGGTGCCCGTGAAGTCGTGGGTGACACCAAGATCGCCAAGGTGTCGATCGTGGGCGTTGGCATGCGTTCGCACGCAGGCGTGGCTAGCCGCATGTTCGAATCGCTGGCGAAAGAAAGCATCAATATCCAGATGATCTCGACCTCGGAAATCAAAGTCTCCGTTGTGATCGAAGAGAAGTACCTGGAACTGGCTGTGCGCGCTCTGCACACAGCTTTCGAACTGGACGCGCCAGCCCGTCAGGGCGAGTGATGCGTTTGACGAAGGGCGCGGTCTGACCGCGCCCTTCGTTTTTTTTTGAGTGGCGCGACCTGGAACTGTTCTTTTGCTCGCGCTGGTCAATACTCAGGCATGTAGGGCTGCGATCATTCTGGTTGTGGGTCGAGTGCCTTTTTTTTGCAGACTGTTGTCCCTGAAATGAAATGCGTTAGGAGAAAGGTATGCTGATTCTGACCCGTCGGTGCGCAGAAAGCCTGATTATTGGTGATGGCGAAATCACCGTGACCGTGCTCGGCGTCAAAGGAAATCAAGTGCGTATCGGTGTCAACGCCCCGAAAGAGGTTGCTGTGCATCGTGAGGAAATTTACCTGCGTATAAAGAAAGAGAAGGACGAAGAACCAAGCCATTAATTTTTATCGTTTTTTATGTTTGCAAACGGGGAAAAGGTTGGTTAAGATACGCCCCGTGTTGCGGAGAGCTGGCCGAGTGGYCGAAGGCGCTCCCCTGCTAAGGGAGTACACCTCAAAAGGGTGTCGGGGGTTCGAATCCCCCGTTCTCCGCCATTATTTGCGTAGTACGTTGTAATCTGGCTTCTTCGGTAAGTTGTTGAAATTACTAGAAAAAAGCGCTTTACAAAAAGATTCAACGGCCTATAATGCGCGGCAACAAATGCACTCGTAGCTCAGCTGGATAGAGTACTCGGCTACGAACCGAGCGGTCACAGGTTCGAATCCTGTCGAGTGCACCATTTAAGAGTCATCTGCAGCAATGTGAATGACTTGGCTTCAACCAGTTGTGATCTGGTCTAAAAACACAAATGCACTCGTAGCTCAGCTGGATAGAGTACTCGGCTACGAACCGAGCGGTCACAGGTTCGAATCCTGTCGAGTGCACCATACAACAGAAAGCCCGCATTTAATGCGGGCTTTTTGCCGTCTGGGATTTGGCTTTTCCTTTCGTACATCCTTTCTCGTCGAACTCGACATGTGCGCTGCGACCTCGCTGGGTGTCGTAACGGTAACTCGTTGATGAATTCCTGATACTGATCTTGTCTGGCTTGCCGAGAGCGCTCTCGACATCCTGTTGGCTCATGCCGGCAACGACTCGTTGATTGATGATCGCTTCGCGCCGTTTTCTGGCGTCGATCAGATTTCCACATTTGTCCTCGGCTTGACCCACAATGGTCGGCGCTCTGCTTTTGCTATTCCTGCCTGATTTTTCAGTGCTGTCGGCGTTCGGCATGAGCGCCATCACGCTGCCGGGGGTGAAGGGGCGCACCTCCTGCACTGACAGGCTCTCTGCGTCCGTGCAGCTCATAGTGGTGAAGGTCAGGTGCCCGTTGGGTGCCTCGCACCGGTGGACAGCCGCCGCATGCAACCAAGGCGACAGGCAAAGCAGCGCGCTCAGCAAAAAATAGTAGGAATAAGGTGACATTTGGCGTCCTCCATGACGGTCGATATCAAGGGTAGCTGCTACATTTTTTGAGAGCGGTGTGTTTTCTTTTCAGAATGAGTCGTCGCAGTTTGATAGATAAGGTGGCGCTCAGGTTTGGCTTGCAAGCGCTTGTTTCAGCCACGATTTTTTAACGTTTAAAACCGTTGGGCGGTGTATCATTGCGCCCGTCAGCCCCGCCGGGGCTTGTGGAATACATCCATGGACTTACCCAGTAGTTACTCAATACCCCGTTTTACCAATCATGAATTGACTGATTGATCCTTCCGGCGTGCCCCGCTGCTGGGAGTGGAGTTCGCCTATGTCCGAAGTTGAAGTAAAGAAAACGCAAGAAAGCCTGCAGGACCGCCTCGCTCAAGTTGTTGAGCTGTTGCAGCGTCAGCGGGTTGTCGAAGACCTGACTCATCGCCAGGAAGGTCCGCACCACGACCGGGTCGAGAACCTGGTTCACCGGCAGAATCTCGTCGAGCTGCAACGCAAGCTCGATGATCTGCACTCCGCCGACGTCGCCTACATCCTTGAAGCACTGCCGCTGGGCGATCGTCTGACGCTTTGGCAGCTGGTCAAGGCGGATCGTGACGGCGACATCCTGCTCGAAGTATCCGACTCGGTCCGTGAAACCCTGATCGCCGACATGGACGATCACGAGCTCCTGGCGGCGGCCAAGGACATGGACGCCGACGAACTTGCTGACCTGGCTTCCGAGCTGCCGCGAGACGTCGTCCACGAGCTGATGGAAACCCTCGACGGCCAGCAGCGTGAGCGCGTTCGCTCCGCGTTGTCCTATGACGAGGAGCAGGTCGGTGCACTGATGGACTTCGAGATGGTGACCATCCGTGAGGATGTCAGTCTCGAAGTGGTCCTGCGTTACCTGCGCCGTCTCAAGGAGCTGCCGGGTCATACCGACAAATTGTTTGTGGTCGACTATGACGGCGTGCTCAAGGGCGTGCTGCCGATCAAGCGTTTGCTGGTCAACGATCCGGAAAAACAGGTTTCGGAAGTCATGGCCAGCGATCCGGTGAGTTTTCACCCGGACGAAGACGCCTACGACGCTGCTCAGGCGTTTGAACGTTATGACTTGATCTCTGCCCCCGTGGTCGACAAGAACGGCAAGCTGATCGGCCGTCTGACCATCGACGAAATGGTCGACCTGATTCGTGAAGAGAGCGAAAACGAAGTTCTCAACATGGCGGGTCTGCGCGAAGAAGAAGACATTTTTGCGTCAGTCTGGAAATCCCTGCGTAACCGTTGGGCCTGGCTGGCGGTGAACCTGATTACTGCGTTTATTGCTTCCCGGGTAATTGGCCTGTTTGAAGGCTCCATCGAAAAACTGGTCGCGCTGGCGGCACTGATGCCGATCGTCGCCGGTATCGGTGGCAACTCCGGTAACCAGACCATCACCATGATCGTGCGGGCCATGGCTCTGGATCAGGTCAGTACCGGCAATACCTCGCGACTGATGCGCAAGGAGCTGGCGGTCGGTTTGATCAATGGCCTGGTCTGGGGCGGGGTGATTGGGGTAGTGGCCTATATGCTTTACGGCAGTTGGTCCCTTGGCGTGGTCATGACTGCCGCCATGACGCTCAATCTGTTGCTGGCAGCATTGATGGGGGTTTTGATTCCAATGACCCTGGCGCGACTTGGGCGCGACCCGGCGATGGGCGCGAGTGTAATGATTACTGCCATGACCGACAGCGGCGGATTCTTCATCTTCCTCGGGCTGGCGACGATCTTTCTGCTCTGACGTGTACGCTTTTGAAAACCCGCCCAACCCGGCGGGTTTTTTTTGCCAGATTTCAGGCAAAAAAAAGCCAGCAATTATGCTGGCTTGAGCTTTCGGGATGAATCAGGAAGCGTCGGCGGCCAATTCGGCGTCGTGGGCAATCAGCGACACGAGAGCGTTTTGTTGGCGGTGAGAGAGTTGACGAAAGCGTTGCAGTAACTCGCGTTCGTGCAATGACAGTTCGGGGCTGTCCAGGCGCATGCTCAATTCTTCGCCCAGTGCGCCTTCCTGAATAAGGCTCTGCTCAAGGCGCGCAATGATTTCGGAGTTCATGCTGCGATGATGATTGCGAGCCACCTCGGCAATGCGTTCACGCATTCCGTCTGGCAGACGTACGACGAACTTGTCAGCCGTACGGCTGGAATAAATTGCCTGTTTCAATGGGCGCATATATTTAACCGGTTAGTTCAGGGGAGCGGTTCTCGGGATTGGCCGCAGGATGTCTGGTAGGACAAGCGTTATGGCCAAATGTTCAACCTGAATTGATAGAGGCGCGCATCATGCCTCAAAGCAGCCAGATCATTGGCGTCAATTCTGTGACAAATATTGATCTGGGTAAAGGCGTTCTGCCAGCACCCATTTTCAGAAATGCGGACTGGTTGGAAAAAATTTGCCCAGCGCCGCATCGCTGAATGCATCCTTTGCCTCCGCAGGTGATGTCCGAAAACGCCTGAAGGTGCATGCTATAAGGATTCGATCCTTGATCCTTGTCTAATACAGAATAGTGGCAAATTGCCGATTTACTAGGGGCTCAAGTGTCGTGGGGGATGATTCAGGATGGATGGCAGGCTGATTTATCTGATGGGGCCTTCCGGATCCGGCAAAGACAGCCTCATTGAAGCGGCTCGAATACCGTTGCGCTCGATGAACTGCGAAGTGGTGCGTCGGGTCATCACACGCTCGGCCGAGTCTGTGGGTGAGGACGCCATCGGCGTATCCCGCGAAGAATTCGAGCGTCGCAAAGACGCAGGGGACTTTGCCTTGTCGTGGCATGCCAATGGCCTGGGTTATGGCATTCCGATTCAGATTAATGATTGGCTCAAGGGCGGTCGTCACGTACTGATCAACGGTTCTCGCGGTCATTTTGCCGAGGCGCTACAACGCTATCCCGCGCTGTTGCCGGTAGTGCTGACCGTAACGGATGAAGTGTTGCGTAAGCGCCTGGTGCGGCGTGGCCGCGAGAGTCTTGATGAGATCGAAGCGAGACTGCGGCGTAATGAACAATTCGCCGCTAACGATTTACTCGGTAATACGCAGGTCCATCGACTGGATAATTCCGGGGAGCTCTCTGTCACCGTTGCCAACCTGCTGCATCTACTGACACTCAACGCAGAACCGGATCGAATTTGATTTTTCGACCGGCAATCAATGCCAGCACAAATAAGCCACCAAAAACGCCGCAGGCAATCAGGGGCGGGGTGACCACTGATTCCTGAACCAATGCCAGATGAAGAATGCCGCTCAGTAAGGCAAGGATCAAAAATCCTGCAGCTGATTTGGACATGCTGTGCTCCTGATAGGGATGATTCAAAATACAAAGCGTTCTGAAGCCTGCGACACGGGTGTACCTTCCTGGCTCACATCCTGGCGATTAAAACCGTGCTGATCATTCATCACCGCTAACTGCGGGGCTTTTTGCAGTTGCAGGTAATGCGGCATGCGCTGAGCAACCTGCGTCGCACTGCTCTCGGGGGCAAAATGAAAACTCGCCAGGACTGCAAGAGCGATTGCATTCGAGAGTAAAAGGGCGCGGTTCATGAGGCTCACCTCAGCTGTTCTGGAGAACATTCTTGAGAACAGCTGAAGCAGCCCGCGTGCCAGGAGTTTAACGGCTATTAAATCCTTTAAAAACAAAGAATTAACTTATCTTTGAAAACGGCCTGCGTTGCAAATTGCAATGATGGCATTTTGAGAGGATGCAATTTGCACGGTAAACGAACCCACCCTCATGCGGGCGTCTGCCTACAGTTAAAAAGCCCTACGGACGACATGACAAACGCAGGCCTGCCCGTTAACATGCAGGCCCTCCATCGCACCGCAATGCGTGCGACTTGTGTCCCAGTAGCTCAATTGGATAGAGCATCCCCCTCCTAAGGGGAAGGCTGGCAGTTCGAACCTGCCCTGGGACACCACCTTCCTTTCCACACCGATGACGTTCCTTTTGCCGCTCCGGCCAAGGTCAGAAATCGTATTTCACCCCCAGCATGCCCTCATAGCTATGGCTGTCGCCATCAAAGGCCTTCTGATAGCCGGCTGAAATATAGAACGTGACTTTCTTGTCGGCCTGATAATCGACACCCAGGTTGGCCTCCCACCAACTCCCGCCAATATCCGCCTCGAAGGGCACGAAGCCGTCGGCCGAGGAGAATTCGGTTTTGGGTTGCCCCTTGAACTCATGCCAGACACTGGGACGCAGCCAGCCATTGGTGCGCAATGTTTCTCCTTTGTCATTTTCGCGGAACCAGTCTTTGGCAAGGCGCACGCCCAGGCGGCCAATCAGCGAGTCGACATCCCTGAAACGTACGTCGGCAGCAATGTCATTGCTGTCATCGAGGTCGATGTGCGAATAGATCAATTGGGCCTGCGGTTCGAGGTAGAGGTTTTCGTATTTGTCCTCACCTTCGCCCTCATCGATCAAGAACGGGTAGCCGGTCTCCAGCGAAGCCGTGTAACCCCAACCCTGGGTGTCCAGTTCACCGATGTCGCCCGGCTTGGCCTCAATGTCGAAGCGGTGCACTTGCAGCACCCCGTCCACATAGCCGCCGTCGGGACCGAAGTGCGTCCAGTAGCCCCCCAGGCTGTAGGCGCGCAACACATCATTGCCGGCACCAAATCCCGTGTAGTGCTCGACCCCCCCTTCAATGTTGCCGACCGCCAGCGATACGCCAGCCTGATCGTGGCTGCCATCGGTGTCCTCGCCGCGATACAGGTCAAGACCGACCTGAAACGCCTGCATGTCATAGTTGTACGCCGGGGAGTTGCCAAACGGACCGTCATGGCCGCTCTCCCGTTCACCATTGCGGAAAATCATCCGCCCCCAACCGAGTGACGGGCCGTAGGTTTCTTCATGCTCCTTGGGCAACGGATCGGTGGGCATGCGGCGCTCCTCGGCAACCCGCTCGTGCAGGGTATCGATCATGCCCCGGCTGTAGACCAGCGCCATGGCCGGGATGGCGCCATAGAGCGAGGTTTCCGGACGGAAGTTCGGCACGGCGGGCGTCGGTGTCGGCGTCGGCGGATTCGGATCATCCGGTGGAACGGGCTCGGCACTGGAGCGCAGGTACCAGGCCTCGCTGTTGCTGGCATCCACGCTCGAGCGATGCAATGTGTGCTCATAGGGGCCAGCGATCACCCGATTGCCTTGTCGGAAAGCGTTGGCAGCGGTGGTGCCACCGTTCAGCGTATCCACCACCAGGATGCCGTTGCCAGTGGTCAGCGCACCTCTGCCCAACACGCCGCTGGCATCCCTGGCATTGCGGATCAGTAGGGCAGTGTTGCCGCTAGCCAGTGCTGTGGCAGTCCCCCCATCAATGACGAGTTTGTCCGATGGCGAGCCATCCCCCCCGAGGAATGTATTGAGCCCGATTGCACCGTCGCCGCTGTAGGTGTTGACCGTCAGGGTCTTGAATACACCACCCACCGGGGGAGAGAATTCAATCAGGCTGGGGTCGTTGACCAGATTTGTCAGATTGGAATCTCCGGTCATGCGCCACAGGCTGTTGTTGCTCAGGGTCAGGTTGGAAACGCTTCCCGGCGCAGTAAAGGCTGAGCCCACCACCGTCGAGCCGGATAGGCTGATATTGGCCAGGCCCGGACTGACGGCCGGTGCGGGCGCTGTGATCGGCGGCGATTGCGGCGGCGGCAAGTCTCCGGTGATCTCATCCGGGAAATCGGCGGGGCCGGTGAGGGGCGGTGGCGAAGCGCTCAGGAGGGGGAAATCACTGAGCGTTCCCACCCGCAGCCACTCACTGGCGCCGGTTGCGGTCGACTGGGTGAGGGTGACGTTTGCATCGCCGGCAACGCCAATAGTCGGGCCGCTGCTGTTGTTCAGGGTGCTTCGGGTGAAGTCGGCCGTGGATACCGCCCCGGGTGTGCCCAAGGCATAGAGCGCCATTGAGTTGGCACCGCTGGCGAAAACCGTGGAATCGGTGCCGATAATACGCCCACCGATGACCGCGACCGCGCCATGGGCGGCTGCACCAGAGGTCTGGATCGAGCTCTGGTTGAGCGTTACCGAGGTGGGAGCGTCCCGAGACAAGGCGCCGTGCGCGCCGGCGCCCTGAGTCAGCACGGTCGTGCGATTCGCCACCACATTGGCCTCCCCACGACCGGTGGGCGTCGAGCCGTAGTTCTCGAGTACAGCGCGCAGACCCTCGGCACCGACGCCTCGGGTGGTAATTGATGTGTCGTTCAACGTCACCGTGGCGACATCAACCGGCAGGTCATTGCGAGATTGCGCCTCGGCGCCGAAGGCATTGAGGCCAGTGGTTACCACCGTGGTGCGATTAGTCGTGGTATTTGCATTGAATTGCCCCCCGACCTGCTCGGCGACGGCATATACCCCAACGCCCAACTCGCCGGAGGTGGTGATCCGGACGTCATTCAGGGTCGAAGTGCCGCCATCATCGGACCAGGCGCCCATGGCGGAAAGTCCCGACGTGTTGACCACTGTGCCGTTGGCAATCAAGGTGCCGCCTGGGTTGCGCGCGCCAAGCGCGTGGGCGAACGATGATTGTCTGACCCGGTTGCCACTGGTGGTGATGGTGCCGCCGTTGAGCGTGACGGAGCCGCCGAGGTCGGCAATCGCGCCCATTGCGTTGTCGTCGCCGGTGGTGGTGATGGTTACATTGTTCGCCGTCACCGAGCCAGGCGTGCCCGTCGCACTGCTGGCGGCCAGCGCCGCGGAGTTGGCGCCCGTGGTCGTGATCGAGCTATTGCTGATGATAATGTTTGCGCCATCCCGGGCCGTCACGCCCACGGCGACGGTGGGTGTCGTGGTGCTGACGCTGCTGTTAGTCAGCGTCAGGCTGGAGCCGGCCCCTTCAACTTGCACCGCCGGTGAAAAAGGCCCGGTGACGCCGTTTAGCGCGATGCTGCTGTTACTCACCTGCGCCACACCACCGGCCTTGATGGAAATCCCGAAGGAACGGCTGCCTCCGACCTGTATGGCGGTGTCCGCCACTTGAGCCTGCGAGCCGGCACCCTCGACCGAGAGCCCGAAGCCGCGCAGACCGGTGGTCGTGATCGCGCTGCCGCTTCCGCTCATCACGACGTGGCCACCATTGAGCGCTCGCACCCCGGCATTCGGGAAACTGTCGTTGTTACTGGACCCCGAATTTGAGATCGAACTACTGGTCAACACCAGGGTGCCACCGGCCTCGGCCAGCGCCGCTGACGCGTTAAGGCCGGATGCGCTCGCAGCGATGCCCGTGGCGTTGATTTGGCTACCGGCACCGGTGGCGTACAGAGCATGGCTGCCTGCTAGCGTGGTTGCGTTCGTTGTCCCGGCGGAAGTGATCTGCGCTCCGTTTGATAAATTGACCACTCCACCGTTCTCGGCCAACACCCCGAAAGCCCCGCGGGAATTGGTGCTGACCGAGCCCCCGCTAAAGTTGACCTGGCTTCCCGCCCCAGTCGCCACCAAGCCGTAGTTGCCCGTGCCATTGGCACCGCCAGTGACGAGCACGGTGGTGTTGCTCAGCGTCAGTACACCGCCAAGATCAGCCACGGCGCCGCGCATGTTCAGCGAGTTGCCCGAAGCGGGTGTCAGGTCGATCGTGGCACCGGTTGCCGAAATAGTGCTTCCAGCACCAGACGCGAACAATCCGACCTGCCCATTCGCGGCAGCCCCGACGGAGGTGGTGCTGACAGTGCTCCCATTGAAGCTGATGGCCGCGCCTTGCAGCGCCATTGCGCCCGTGGTGGTGGCGGCCGCCAGATTGACGGTAATGCCATCACCGATGATTTGCCCCAACAGACCGCTGTCGTTCAGGCCGACGGGATTGACTGCGTTGACTGTCACGGTTGTGCCGGCTGGTACTGTGCAGTTCGTGTTATTGGCCACCGCCGGTGACGGGCAATCAACGGACCATGCTGGCGCAACCAGGCCACCCAGCAGCGTTACTACGGTCGCGAACTGTCCTAGTAGGCGTAGCTCTGGAGTAGTGCTCGAGTCGGCGGATTTCGCCGGGAGGAGGTCTTCGTTAATAAACGTCGGGCCGGGGAGGGCACGAGTATCGCCAGACAATGTATGGATGGCAGGAATGAGCAAGCAGGTCGAGTTCAAGTGACGTTTCATGGCGGTCAATTCCCTCTGCGTATCCCTCAATGCACCGTGTCGAGTTCCCTCTCAAGAATGTCCATATTCCCTGGCATGCGGCGCGATTCGGTCTGAGCATGGGCAAACACTTGAGACTGCTTGGGACGTACCTGTGGTTATGTTTAGACCAATTGATAACTTTTGCACTGCGGTTCGTCCTGTTTCGGATCCAGAGTGGGAGGGGTTCTGACCACTCGCGCAAACATTTAGCCGACACTTGAGGCCTACTAATTCTCAAGGTAACGCCAGTGCTGGCCGATAACCCGAACGGTCACGCTCTTCTTCTTAAAATTGCCTGGAAATCTTCGATGCTGTCGTATCACCAAAAGAGTTTTCTGATCGTCGATGATTTCTCGGATTTCCGCAGTTCCGTCAGGTCCATGCTGCGTGAGCTGGGCGTCAAGGACGTGGATACCGCAGATTCTGGCGAGCAGGCGCTGCGCATGTGTTCGCAGAAGTCCTACGATTTCATCCTGCAGGATTTCCACCTCGGCGACGGCAAGAAGAACGGTCAGCAAGTGCTTGAAGACTTGATGATCGAGAAGCTGATCAGCCATGAAAGTGTGTTTGTCATGGTCACTGCTGAAACCAGCCAGGCCATGGTCCTCAGTGCGTTGGAGCACGAACCGGATGCCTACCTGACCAAGCCGTTCAACCGCTCGGGCCTGGCTCAGCGCCTGGAGCGCCTGGAGCAACGCAAGAACCTGCTCAAGCCGATCCTGCAAGCACTCGACCGTGGCAAGCCACTTGAAGTGCTCAATGCCTGCATCGAGCTGTGCAAGAAAGACATTCGTTATTCGCCACTGTGCTTGCGCTACCGTGCGGATGCGTTGCGCGACTTGAATCAGAACGAAGCGCTGGAGCGCCTCTACGACAGCATCATTGCTGATCGACCGTTGCCGTGGGCGTTTGCCGGGTTGGGCCAGTTGCTGTTCAAGCGCGGCCAGGTCAGCCAGGCCAAGGGCATCTACGAAAAAGCGCTGAAAGTGTTTCCGTTGATGCCTGCGTTGTATGACGGCATGGCCGACGTGCTGGTGGTCGAAGGCGACAACAAGGGCGCCCAAAAAGTACTGGAAGAGGCCATTCGTCTGTCGCCGCTGGCGGTTCGCCGACAAGCGCTGCTGGGCAAACTGGCGATGGCCAACGAAGATTTCGACACCGCGTCCCGAGCTTATCGCCAGGCGGTGAACCAAGGGGCTCAGTCGCGTTTCAAGGATGCGGAAAGCAACCTGGGCCTGGCTCATGCCTTGATCAGCAAAGGCAGCGAGAAAGGCCTGGATACTCGCACCCGCCTGGAAATCAACACGACCCTGAGCCTGGTGGCCAAGGAAAATCCGAGCGACCCTGGCCTGCAGATTCGTGCGCGCCTGATGAAAGCCACCAGTCTGTTGCTCAACGATGCCGAAACTGCCGAGAAGCTCACCGAGCAAGCGATGATGCGCCTTGATGGCATGGAGCAGTTCATGAGCGCCGAAGCCGCGCTGCTGGTGGCCAAACAATTGCAAATGCTCGGTCAGGCGAGTGCTGGCGCATCGATGTTGAAAAACTGCGCGGAAATCTACGGTGACGATCCGGTCGTGATGAAGGGCATCGCCAAACTGACTGACGACCCGACGATCCTCAGTTCCAGCAACGCCGCCGCCGAACTGAACCGCCAAGGCGTGCGGGTGTACAAGACCGGCAACCTGGTGGAAGCCCGCGCGGTGTTCCGCAAAGCGCTGGCAATGCAGCCGAAAAACATCAGTATCGCCCTGAACATGGCGCAGTCGCTGTTGCACGGCACTGACACCAGTGTGCCGTCGGCGGAAATAGAAGAATGTCGGGTTTGCCTGAAAATGGTCGGCTTGATGCCCGATACCGACGCGCGTTATCCGCGCTATCAGAAACTCAAAATCAAGGCGTTCAACGGATGAGCCAAGACAGCCCGGCATTGGATTTCTCGACGGTGATTGCCTCCACCGTGCATGACATGAAGAACTCGCTGGCCATGGTGATGCAGGCACACAGCCATTGGCTGGCGCGCTTGCCTGATCCGCAGCAGCACTGCCCGGAGCAGGGCGTCATCGAGTATGAGTTCGCGCACCTCAACGGCATGTTGGTGCAGTTGTTGGGCCTGTACAAACTGGGCGTCAATCAGCTGCCGCTGCAGCCGGCCTACCACGATCTGGATGATTTCCTTGAGGCGCAACTGGCCAGTCATCAAGAAGTGTTTGCCAGTCGCGGCATCATCGCGACCTACGAAGTCGACCCGTTGAGCCCGCTGGGTTTCTTCGATCGGGAACTGGTCGCCTCGGTGCTGGGCAACATCATCAACAACGCCATTCGTTACGCGCGCGAGTCGCTGCTGATCAGCGTCAGTGACGAGGGCGGTCAACTGGTGCTGAGCATCAACGACGATGGCAACGGCTATCCGGCCGAGATGATCGAGTGTCAGGCGGATTATGTGCAGGGCATCAACTACAGCAGCAGTAGCACCGGGCTGGGCCTGTATTTTGCCGGGCGGATCGCCGCGCTGCACCAGCGCAATGGCGTCGGCGGACGCACCCTGCTCAGCAATGGCGGCCCATTGGGCGGCGGTATGTTCACCCTTTATCTGCCCTGACCGTTCTTTATTGTGTGGCACTGCTTGAAATTCTGAACAGGCGGAGCCTATTTTGTACGGGTCGCCGTTCGCGGCTCGCACAACAAAGGATTGCGTCATGACAACCGATGGCCATCGTTCACTCGCACAGCGATTGGCGGGCATTGATGAGATTGAATGTGTCACCCCGGACTTGAATGGCGTACCCCGGGGCAAAGTCATGAYGGCCGAGGGTTTTCTCGAAGGACGACGCTTGCAGTTGGCGCGAGGTGTGCTGCTGCAATGCATCATGGGCGGCTATCCGCCGGCACGTTTTTACGGCAGCGATGATGGCGACCTGGCCTTGGTGCCGGACGTTGCGCACATCTATCGGTTGCCCTGGAGCCAGCAGCCTCGGGCGCTGGCCATTTGCGATGCGGACGAATTGAGCGGCGAGGGTTCGCGACTGTCGACCCGTGGTCAGCTCAAGGCTGTGATCGCGCGCTATGCGGCTCGTGGCCTGGCGCCGGTGGTGGCGACCGAGCTGGAATTCTTCGTCTTCGCGCCCAACCCCGATCCGACACAGCCGTTCCAGCCGCCCGTGGGCCTGGACGGTCGTCGCGAGGACGGTCAGTCGGCGTTCAGTGTCAGTTCCAATAGCGGCTTGCGGCCGTTCTTCAGTGAAGTCTACGAATGCATGGCGGCGCTGGGTTTGCCGCGCGATACCTTCATGCATGAAATGGGTGTCAGTCAGTTCGAGATCAACCTGCTGCATGGTGATGCGCTGCTGCTGGCCGACCAGACATTGCTGTTCAAGCACCTGCTCAAGGAAGTCGCGCTAAAGCATGGCCTGACCGTGGTCTGCATGGCCAAGCCGCTGGCGCACACGCCGGGCAGTTCGATGCATATTCACCAAAGCATCGTCGACATTGCCACCGGAAAGAATGTGTTCAGTGACGAAGCCGGTCAGCCGACCGCCGCTTTCCGTCACTTCATCGGCGGTCAACAGGCCGGCATGGCTGATTTCACGGCACTGTTCGCACCCAACGTGAACTCTTATCAGCGCTTGTGCCATCCGTATGCGTCACCAAATAATGCCTGCTGGTCCCACGACAATCGGGCTGCCGGGTTGCGCATTCCGGCCAGTGCGCCGGTCGCTCGTCGGGTCGAGAACCGTTTGCCGGGGGCTGACGCGAATCCGTACCTGGCCATCGCCGCCAGCTTGGCCGCGGGCTTGTATGGTATTGAAAAAGAACTGGAGCCGAGTGAGGCGATCCAGGGTGAATTCGAAGTGCCGGATAATCTTTCGCTGCCGTGTACCTTGCATGCGGCTCTTGAGCGTCTGAAACGTAGCCGATTGGCGAAGGAACTGTTTGGCGCCGAGTTCATCGAAGGCTACGTCGCTTCGAAGTCCATGGAGCTGACCAGCTTCTTTGATGAAATTACCCCTTGGGAACGGCGTGTTTTAGCCGCCCAGGCCTGACGCTTCGTCGTCTTCGGGCTATCGTTTGGTTAGCCTGATCTTCACTGCAAGGAGCCGCTCGGAACGCCGATGCGCCAAATCTGGAAATCCTTTCGAGCGCTGTATTTCGCCTCGCTGATGATGTTGATCGGCTCGGGCCTGTTAAGCACTTACCTGGCCTTGCGCCTGGCCGCCGACCATGTCGACAGCCTGTGGGTGGGTGCGTTGATGGCGGCCAACTATTTCGGCCTGGTGCTGGGTGGCAAGATCGGTCACCGACTGATTGCCCGTGTCGGGCACATTCGTGCGTATGCCGCGTGTGCCGGGATCGTCGGGGCGGCGGTGCTCGGCCACGGTTTGATCGACTGGCTGCCGGCCTGGCTGTTTCTGCGGGTAATCGTCGGCCTGGGCATGATGTGCCAGTACATGGTCATCGAGAGCTGGCTCAACGAACAGGCCGACGCGAAGCAGCGCGGCATGGTGTTTAGCGGCTATATGATCGCCTCGTACCTGGGCTTGGTGCTGGGTCAACTGATACTGGTCATGCACCCCGGCCTGGGCCTGGAACTGCTGATGCTGGTCGCCTTGTGTTTCGCCTTGTGCCTGGTGCCGGTGGCCCTCACTCGAAGGATTCACCCGGCGCCGTTGCACCCGGCCCCGATGGAGCCGCGTTTCTTCATCAAACGCGTGCCGCAGTCGCTGAGCACGGTATTGGGCGCGGGGTTGATCGTCGGCTCGTTCTACGGTCTGGCGCCGCTGTATGCGTCCCAGCAGGGACTGTCCACCGAGCAGGTCGGTCTGTTCATGGGTAGCTGCATTTTTGCCGGCCTGCTGGTGCAGTGGCCGCTGGGTTGGCTGTCTGACCGTTATGACCGGGCGCTGTTGATCCGTTGTTTTGCCTTCAGCCTGGCACTGGCCGCGCTACCGCTGGCGATCCTGCAGAAAGTGCCGTTGGAGGTGTTGTTCATCTCCGGCTTCCTTTGCTCGCTGGTGCAGTTCTGCCTGTATCCGTTGGCGGTGGCGTTCTCCAATGACCACGTCGAAGGTGATCGTCGGGTTTCGCTGACGGCGATGTTGCTGGTGACCTACGGTGTCGGCGCCAGTATCGGGCCGTTGGTCGCCGGGGTGCTGATGAAGCTGTTCGGCAGCCAGAGTCTTTATGCGTTTTTCAGTTTCTTCGCGTTGGTGCTGGTGTGGCGGATCCGCCCGAAAGCGGTCACCAACCTGCATCAGGTCGACGATGCGCCGCTGCATCACGTGGCGATGCCGGACAGCATGTCGAGCTCGCCGCTGGTGGCGTGCCTTGACCCGCGTGTCGATGAGCAGGTGGTGCAGGAGCAGATGCACAGCCCGGTTCATCCTGAAGCGGAGCCGGATCCGGATCCGACTCCTGAGCCCGAATCGACGCCACCGGAAGACCCGAACTCAGGTCGCGAGCCAAGTTTTACTGAGGCCAGGCCCTAACCTTGATGCATAAAAAAAACGGGCAGTTCCGCAAGGGACTGCCCGTTTTTTGTTGAAGCGCTGGATCAGATATCGTCTTTGTCGAAGCGTCGGGCTTCACGCTGAAGCTGGTACACGAAGCGCTCGACCTGGCGCTGCTCCAGCCCGCTCATATTGTGAAAGCGGAGACCGGCGAAGGTGGTGGAGATCTTTTCTTCGAAGTGCAGGTAACGCAATTCCACCGGTGTGGTCATGCTGCCGAAGGGCAGGGCGGCAACGAAGCGCTCGTAGACCTGGCCCAGTTGCAGGCGGCTGGTGATGTCGCCCTCAAAACGCAATTTGCAACCGGTGGCGGAAATATCCAGCAACTTGCCACTGACCGGCGATTTGAGCTTTTCACCGCTCAGTTCGACATTGACCAGTTGCGCCAGCTTCAACGCAGCCCGGAAGGCATTGCGGCGCTGGTGGTAGACCACTTGGTCGGGGAGTTTGCCGCGATAGCAGCGTGTGTTGCCGGATTCGTCGATGTTCAGCAGACCGTTGCTTTCCCAGGCGATGCGCACGCCCTCATGGAAGCCTTCGATCCGAAACGACTCGCCCGCCAGCAGATAGCGTTCGCCATCGCGAGGCACCATCTCGTCCAGGGCAATCATGTTGTTGTCACGGTCAACGTCCACCAGATAGCTCTGGAAGCGCTGGTTACGCTCGTGGAACGTGATGATCAGCGGATCATGGCTTTCTTGCAGTTGCCGCAGGTTACCCGCGATCTCCATGGGTGTGGAGAGTACCTTCGGTGGCTGCGGAGCATCTTCCGCGGTTAAGGCATTGGACACGGTTCATCATTCTCCGGACAAAATATGACTGCGAATAGCCAGCATATTGCCAGCATGTGACGCGTCTTGATAGAGCGAGCTATTCAACAGAATCAAGCCTGACTGAGCGGGCGCGGCTTCGCTAATTTGGAGGTTGATCCGCGGGCATCGTAAAGCGCAGGTGGTTCGCCGCCGGTGAGGATCTTCAGCTGATTGGCCGTGGCGGCCTGTTGTATCAGGATCGACTGACCATTATTGACATTGATCGCCTGGCACTGAGCCAAAAGGTCTGTCAGGGCATCGCTCTGCGCCAGCAATTGCTCACCCACGCTCGACTGGCTGGCGAGTTGCTCCAGGCCTTGGCGATTGGTGGGCAGGTTGAGGCTGGCGAGGATTTCGCTGCGCTTGCGGCCATGCTGTTCGAGCAGAATGATCATTGCCTGTTTGCGCGCCAGAATGTCTTCGAGCAGCGGCATGTCGCGACCATGCAAGGCGAGGGCTTCGGTTTGCAATAACTCCAGCAAGTGTTGCGCTGGAGCAAAGTCGTCGATGATCAGTTGCAGTAAATTAGTGTCGTGCATGACTGGCCTTGGGGTTTAAGCGTCCAAAAGCCTGGCGCAGGCCGTGGCCTAGCGCTGGGCTTCGAAGTTGAGCAGTTTGCTGGCTACACGGTTGCTGTCGACTTTATAGCTGCCATCGGCAATCGCTGCTTTCAACTCGGCCACGCGGGCGTTGTCGACGGCAGGTTGATCGCGCAGCTTGTCAGTGACCTTCTGCAACTGTTGAGCCTCATCGCTGAGGTGTACCGATTCCCCGATATTGGCGGTACTGGCCTGTTGAGCCGCCGTATTCAGCGGCGCGGATTTGCCGGCTTCGGCAGCTTCCTTGTTGGCGCTGGTACGCGTACTGCCGGGCAGTGGCGAGGAACTGTTCAAACGGCTGAAATCGATGACCATGATAAAAAACCTCTGGGTATTTGGACGCTTGCCATGTTTTCGGCTCTCCCTGCAAAAACTTTAGACCCATTTATCAATGAGCTTGCATGCGCCAGCGCATTTTCTGCGTGCGGCACAGTTTAGGGAACAGCCAGGCAGCGCGCCATAGCTTTACCAAGCAGAGCGCCTTACATGGAGACCTCCACCTGGCCCGGCGCGATCACCTGCGCCTTGATAACCCGTTGGGAGTTAAGGTTTTTCACCCGGATCTGTTCACGCAAGCCGCCGTTCGACAGCGCTTCGCCCGGCATGCGCACACTGAGCGTACCGCTGCGAGCGGTAATCACCACCTGGTCGCCCTTGGTGATGACTTCGGCCTGTTCGAGGTGGACCAGCGTCAGGACCTGACCAGCGACCGTTGGTCGGGTAAGTTTCTGTCCGATCGTTTGATCCGTAGAGGTGAAGTAGCCCTGGCCGATCAGGCTGATGTCTCGTTCGCGCAGCATGACGTCGCCCGGCTCGATAAAGCCGGCTCGCTTGAGTGGCCGAGTGGTGGTGACGACGTCTCGAAACAGGCGGACTTGAGCGGGCACGAAGACCGTCCAGGGGGAAGTGCTGTCACAACGAACCTTGACCGTGACGCGACCAATCGGGATCGCCGGGCTCTCCAGGGTGGCTGTCAATTCCTTGTCGCACATGGGCATGCGCAGGCGTGGATCGAGCTGCTTGACCTCAATCTCATAACGACCTTCGGTTTGACTGGTCGCCAAATAGTCTTCTACGGTGAACTCAAGAAAGCCCTGAGTGACGCCGATAAGCATGTCAGGCAAGGTAACTGCGTCAGCAAGGGCAGGGCTGCCAGCGTTGAACAGGCAGACGGCAGACACCGCGCAAAGCACTTGGCGAGCGTGTGATGTCAGGCGTCGGAAAAATGTCGGTTCTGTGTTCATAAGAGTTAAAAAGCAAGCGCCGTGCCGTTTAGCAATTAACGTGCGTCGCAACACACTTAAGCGTTGGTGTAGGAGTCTGTGCATGGCTGGTGTAATGGATGCGGTAAACCAGCGCACGCAACTGGTAGGGCAGAATCGCCTGGAGCTGTTGTTGTTCCGTCTCGACGGCCAGCAGCTTTACGGGATCAACGTGTTCAAGGTTCGGGAGGTGCTGCAATGCCCCAAACTCACGCTGATGCCAAAATCCAGTCCTGTCGTGTGCGGTGTGGCAAACATCCGGGGGGCGACCATTCCGATTCTTGATCTGGCGATGGCGACCGGTTCCGGCGCGCTGAAAGATCAAAGCAATCCGTTCGTGATCATCACGGAGTACAACACCAAGACCCAGGGTTTCCTGGTGCGCTCGGTGGAACGCATCGTCAACATGAACTGGGAAGAGATTCACCCGCCGCCCAAGGGCACGGGGCGCGATCATTACCTGACGGCTGTGACTCGGGTCGACAATCAGTTAGTCGAAATCATCGACGTCGAGAAAATCCTCGCGGAAGTGGCCCCGACACCGGAAGTGATTTCGGTCGGCGTGGTGGATGTCGAAACCCAGCACAAGGCCTTGTCCTTGAAGGTCCTGACGGTCGATGACTCGTCGGTGGCACGCAAGCAGGTGACCCGTTGCCTGCAAACCGTCGGTGTCGAAGTGGTCGCGTTGAACGACGGCAAGCAAGCGCTGGACTATCTGAAAAAGCTGGTCGACGAAGGGAAAAAGCCGGAGGAAGAGTTCCTGATGATGATTTCCGACATCGAGATGCCGGAAATGGACGGGTACACCCTGACGGCCGAGATCCGCAACGACCCGCGCATGCAAAAGCTTCATATCATCCTGCATACTTCGTTGTCGGGTGTATTCAATCAGGCGATGGTCAAGAAAGTCGGTGCCGATGACTTCCTTGCCAAATTCCGTCCTGATGACCTGGCATCCCGGGTAGTCGACCGGATCAAAGCAGCAGATATCAGCTAGGGGCCTTCTGCCCCTGGTGGTTAACACGATTTAAGAGGCGGCATCATTGTCTACGGGTAATTTGGATTTCGAACAGTTCCGGGTGTTCCTGGAAAAAGCCTGTGGCATTTTGCTCGGTGAAAACAAGCAGTACCTGGTCTCGAGCCGTCTCAACAAACTGATGGAACAGCAAGGCATCAAATCCCTGGGTGAGCTGGTCCAGCGCATCCAGACCCAGCCGCGCAGCGGTTTGCGCGAAATGGTGGTGGATGCCATGACCACCAACGAAACCCTGTGGTTTCGTGACACCTATCCGTTTGAAGTCTTGAAGAACAAGGTATTGCCTGAAGCGATCAAGGCCGCTCCCGGTCAGCGTCTGCGGATCTGGTCGGCGGCGTGCTCGTCGGGTCAGGAACCGTACTCGCTGTCGATGTCCATCGATGAGTTCGAGCGCGTCAACATGGGTCAGTTGAAGATGGGTGCGCAGATTGTAGCCACCGACTTGTCCGGCACCATGCTGACCAACTGCAAGACCGGCGAGTACGACAGCCTGGCCATCGGCCGAGGCCTGTCGCCCGAGCGTCTTCAGCGTTACTTCGACCCAAAAGGGCCGGGACGCTGGGCGATCAAGGCGCCGATCAAGAGCCGGGTGGAGTTTCGCTCGTTCAACCTGCTGGACAGCTACGCGGCCCTTGGCAAATTCGACATCGTGTTCTGCCGCAACGTGCTGATCTACTTCTCCGCAGAGGTGAAGAAAGACATCCTGTTGCGCATTCACAGCACGCTCAAACCGGGCGGCTATTTGTTCCTCGGCGCGTCCGAAGCGCTGAACGGTTTGCCGGATCATTACCAGATGGTCCAGTGCAGCCCGGGGATCATTTACCAGGCGAAGTGATTGTTCACCGGCAATACAAAAACGGGAGTCCTCAGGGGCTCCCGTTTTTTTTTGCCTGATGATTTCCCACCAACACCGCTAACCCC
>NZ_JBFUBK010000044.1:0-77120 GCF_056405815.1 Pseudomonas sp. P1_F1_2
CAACTGAAGTGTTGAATGTGATGCCGCCATCGCGGGCAAGCCCGGCTCCTACAGGGGGAATTATGCGGCTGCGGTGGCTGGCCTGGATTGGGCCTTGGCTTCTAGCTCGCGCACCAACGGCAACACGCGCTGGCCGAAATATTCCACCTCTTCCTGAAAATGTAGAAACGCCGCCAGCACAAGATCCACCCCGACCGCCTTCAATGCCACAATCCGCTCGGCAATCTGCTGCGGTGTGCCGATCAGATTGGTCTTGAAGCCATCGTTGTACTGCACCAGATCCTCGAACGTCGACTTCGCCCAATTGCCCTCGCCTTCCGGCGATGCCCTGCCCGCTTGTTTCGCCGCATCGCCAAAGGCGTTCACCGCGTCTGGATCAGCCTGATCGATGATCTGCGCCAGCACTGCTCGCGCTTCTTCTTCCGTGTCCCGGGCGATGACAAACGCATTGACTCCGATTTTTACCGAATGGTGGTTGGCGGTGGCTTTGGCCCGGATATCGTCTACTTGGGCCTTGATGCCTTCCGGCGTATTACCGTTGGTGAAGTACCAGTCCGAGACCCGCGCAGCCATGTCTCGCGCCGCGCGAGAACTGCCGCCCTGGAAGATTTCCGGTTGGCCCAAGGGCTTGGGTTTGAGGCTGTAGTTGTCGAAACGGTAGAAATCCCCGCGAAAGGTGAAATTGTCCTGGCTCCAGATGCCCTTGAGCGAGCGGATGAACTCTTCGGAACGGCGATAACGCTCATCGTGCTCCAGCCAGTGTTCGCCTATCGCTTGAAACTCACCTTTGAACCAACCGCTGACGATGTTCACCGCGACTCGCCCATGGGTCAGTTGATCGATTGTGGCCAACTGCTTGGCCGCCAGCGCCGGTTGCCAGGGACCTGGCAGGATTGCAGCGATCACTTTCAATGTGGTGGTGGCCGCGAGCAGCGCATGGCTGAAGGCGACCGACTCATGCTGGTATTCGGCGCCGTAACCGGCAGTAAAGCGAATCTGGGTGAGCGCGTATTCGAACCCGGCTGACTCGGCCAATTGCGCGAGTTTGCGGTTGTAGTCGATGCCCCAGTGGGTGCGTTGTTCGATTTTACTGACCACCAGCCCGCCGCTGACGTTCGGTACCCAGTAGGCAAATTTGACGGCTTGCTGACTCATTGGCGTGTCCTCGGGATTCAGGGATGTCCCATGGACAGAGCAGCAAGCGTGCCAGGGCTGAAATCGCGGGTTTGTCGGGATATTCGGGGGGATTTTACTGTTAGTCCACATCCTGTTTGTCGGCGGGCTGTTGGCTGAGCAACAGTTTTAGTGGCTGTAGCGCCTGCTAACGAAGCGGCCTGACGGCTCGCCGCTAAGTCCGGATATGGGTAAGATACCGGCCCTTCCCCGCAGCCCTTTCCTGCACCCCGCCGAATAAGCCGACTCCATGCCTTTCGAACTCAGCGTTGACCTCACTACCCTGGCCATTCTGGCCGTCGTTGCCTTCATTGCCGGCTTCATCGACGCGATTGCCGGCGGTGGCGGCCTGCTGACCACGCCGGCACTGCTGACCGCCGGCCTGCCACCGCACCTGGTGCTGGGCACCAACAAGTTGAGTTCGACGTTCGGCTCGGCCACCGCCAGTTTCACCTTCTACCGGCGCAAGCTGTTCCATCCCCGGCAGTGGGTGCATGCCATCGTCGGCACCCTGGTCGGCGCATTGACCGGCGCCATCGTCGCGCATTACTTGCCCGCCGAATGGCTGAACAAAATGCTGCCGGTGATCGTGTTCGCTTGCGGCCTGTACCTGTTGTTTGGCGGCACACCGAAAGCACCGTTGAACAGCGATGCACCGATCAAGAAAAAGTGGCAATCGACCCAAGGCTTCAGCCTCGGTTTCTACGACGGCGTGGCGGGTCCAGGCACAGGTGCATTCTGGACCGTCAGCAGTCTGCTGATGTACCCGATCGACCTGGTAAAGGCCAGCGGCGTGGCGCGCAGCATGAACTTCGTCAGCAACATAGCGGCGCTGTCGGTGTTTGTGTTTTCCGGGCAGGTGGACTGGATCATCGGCCTGAGCATGGGCCTGTCGGTGATGGTCGGCGCATTCTTTGGTGCTCGCACCGCCATCAGCGGCGGCGCGAAATTCATTCGGCCGGTGTTCATCACCGTGGTACTGGGCTTGACCGTGCGGTTAGCCTGGCAGCACTGGTTCAGCGTGGCCTAAGCGGCGCGCCACATAGACATCGATCAGGTAACGGGCAATCGAGCGCGACGCCGGCAACGGCGGCAGCGCGTGGACGTTGAACCACTGGGCGTCTTCGATTTCGTCCTCCTGACAGACAATCTCGCCACCGGCGTACTCGGCATGGAAGCCGAGCATCATCGAGTGCGGGAACGGCCAGCACTGGCTGCCCAGGTACTGGATGTTCTTGACCTCGATGCGCACTTCTTCGCGCACCTCGCGAATCAGGCAGTCTTCCGCCGACTCCCCCGGCTCGGCAAACCCCGCCAACGTGCTGTAGACCCCGCTGACAAAGCGTGGCGAACGGGCCAGCAAGACTTCATCGTCACGGGTGACCAGCACGATCATGCTCGGCGAGATCCGTGGGTAATAGCGCAAATCACAGGGCTCGCAATACATCGCCCGCTCACGCGGAACCTGCGTTGCCGCCTGCCCACAGTTGCCGCAGAAGCGATGCTCGCGATACCAGGTGCCAATTTGCGCGGCATAGCCGAGCACCTTGTACACCGTGTGATCGCCTTCCAGCATGAACGCCCGCAGGCCTTTCCAGTTGCAACCCGGCACGTCGCTGTGACTGCGCAATTCCAGCAGATAGACCGGCTCGCCGTCGAGATGGCCAATGCCGTGCTCGGCGAGAATCGACAAGTCCTGACGCTTGAGCCACTCACGCGGGAACAGCGCGCCATTGTCATCGAACAGAAAACCTTCGGGGCTACGGGCCACAGCCCAGCCGCCGGGTAGATCGGTGTCCAGTACTGCGGTGGTCCAGCGTGAAGTCATTTTTAATCAATCCAGAAATTCGGGTTTCTGTTTGCTCATATGGGCGGCCATCGCCACGCGCAAGTCGGTGGATTGCAGCATGGCGGCGTTCCAGGTGGCGACATATTCGAGGCCGTCGTCAATACGATGGTCGCGCATGTAGCTGATCATTTCCTTGGTGCCGGTGACGGCAATCGGCGACTTTGCGGCGATCTCGCGGGCAATGCCCATCACGCCATCCAACAGGCTGGCTTTGTCGCTGTAGACGCGATTGACCAGGCCTATGTTACGCGCTTCGTCGGCGCCAAAAGTGCGACCAGTGTAAGCCAGTTCACGCAGCATGCCGTCACCGATGATGCGCGGCAAGCGTTGCAAGGTGCCAACGTCGGCGGCCATGCCGATGTCGATTTCCTTGATCGAGAATTGTGCGTCTTCGGCGGCGTAACGCATGTCACACGCGGCAATCAGATCAATTGCGCCGCCCAGGCAATAACCCTGGATAGCCGCCAGTACCGGCTTGCGGCAATTATCGACGGCATTGAAAGAGGCTTGCAGGGCGAGAATCTTGCGGCGCAGCAGGCGCGCGTTGCGGCCGACGTCCTTGCCCAGTTCATTGGCCACGCCGGCCAGCATCATCAGGTCGATACCGGAGGAAAAATGCTTGCCGGCGCCGCTAAGGACCACGACGCGCGCTTCATCGGTGTCGTCGATCCACTGGAAAATCTCGATGATTTCGCTCCAGAACGCGGTGTTCATCGAATTAATCTTTTCCGGGCGGTTGATCTGCACATGGGCGATGTTGTCGGCGAGTTCGACGGTGAACGCGGTGTACTGAGTCATGGCAGGGATCCTTTACCGGGCAAAAAAAGAGGCCCGGACTATAACAAGGCATCAGGGTGGACAGTAAGGCAGTGGTTCGGCCAAAAGCGGGACTGGCTTCTGGATCGCCAGTGACTGGGTGGGCTTCATCGCGGGCAAGCCGAATCGTCGCACCGCCCGCTTAACTGGCCTTCACCACCACAAACGCCGCCGTCTCATACGGAACCGTCACCACCTCTCGTCCACGCAATTGCGGTTCTGAAGCAATCAACGCACGAATCTGCTCATCCACTTTCGCCCGCTGGGCCTGCGGCAGCGCCGCAATAAAACTGGTGGAGCGCACCCGATTGAAGATCACATCCTCAGGCGATCCCGTGTGTCCATGGTTGAAGTGCTGCACCTGCAATGGCCCGAACGCTGGATGTGGAAACGCCCGGCGCCAGGCGCCGGTGTAATAACGCGGCGTATCGCCTTCCAGCGCGTTGACGATCGCATCCAGTTTCGGCACCCAACTGACCTTGGTATCGCGCAGGTTCCACACCAGCCCCAGCTTGCCGCCCGGCTTCAGGACCCGGGCTATTTCGGTCAGCGCCCGGGCGTTGGCGAACCAGTGAAAGGCCTGGGCGCAGACCACCACGTCCACACACGCATCCGGTAGCGGCAAATCCGTAGCGGTGCCGTTGACCGCCAGCACTTCGGGATAGGCCTGAGACAGCTTCTCCAGCATCTGCGCCACCGGTTCCACGGCAATCACCTGCGCTCCGGTCGCCAGCAACCGGCCGGTGAACTTGCCGGTGCCGGCGCCCAGGTCCACCACGCTTTTGTCGGCGCTCAAGCCCAACGTACCCGCCAGCCAGTCAGCGACCGCTGGCGGGTAGTCCGGGCGGCCGCGCACATAGGTTTCGGCGCTGGTTTTATAGCCCGCCGTCGCGTGATGAACGTGGTCTGTCATGGCAGTTCTCCCGGTGGACAACGAATGCTGTCGAGCATAGCGCCAAGGTTTGAGCTTTCGTTGCAATGTTCTCCAGAAAGAAATGAATAATTGTTCACGCTGCGGTGTTTTCAATTCATCACCCCACATTATCGTGATTCAAACCCTGGAGCCTTGCCCATGAACGTGCGTTTTGCTGTTTTCACCGCCCCGCTGCTGCTTGCCGGTTGCCTGACGGCAGCATTGACCAGTTCGCTCGCCCAGGCCCATGGCGAAGAAGACGCACCCGCCAGGCCCAACTGCCCGAAAGGCCAGGTGTTCGACTCCAGATCGCAAAAATGCCTCAAGCAAACCAGCAACCTCGTGCCGGACGCCGACCGAACCAGCTACGCTTATCGTCTGGCCAAGGACGGACGCTACGAGGAAGCCTTGGCCCTGCTCGACACCCTGAAAGAGCCGAACACCGCCATCGCCTTGAACTATCGGGGCTACGCCACGCGTAAACTGGGGCGCACCGACGAAGGCATCGGTTACTACCTGCAATCGGTCAAACTTGACCCGCAGTATGCGAAAGTGCGCGAGTACCTCGGCGAAGCGTACGTGATCAAGGGTCGACTGGACCTGGCCCAGGAACAGTTGCAGCACATCAAATCGATTTGCGGCAACACCTGTGAGGAGTATCAGGACCTGGCCGAAGCCATCAACGACTCATCGAAAACCTGACAACCGAGATAGACGGAGTTCGTCATCGCCAACGATCAAGCAATCAGGGCCGAACTGGGCCAGCACTTGGCGCGTTTGTGGCGCTATGGCTTGTTGCTGTCCCGGCAACGGCATGTGGCCGAAGACCTGGTGCAGGCGACTTGCGTGCGGGCGCTTGAGCGTGCCGGGCAGTTTATCCCGGGTACGCGTATGGACCGCTGGTTGTTGAGCATTCTTCACTCGATCTGGCTCAACGAAGTGCGCAACCGGCGCGTGCGTCAGGGCCAGGGATTGGTGGATGCCGACAGTCACTTGTCGTTTGACGGCGAACACGCGGCGCAAACCCATGTGCTCGCCGCTCAAGTGATCCGGCGTGTCGACGCGTTGCCAGAAGCACAACGCGAAACGGTGTACCTGGCGTATGTCGAAGGTTTGGCGTATCGCGAAGTCGCCGAGGTGCTGCAAGTGCCCATCGGCACGGTCATGAGCCGGCTGGCCGCGGCACGGGTGAAACTGGCCGAGTATCCGCCGCTGCACGCGGTACCGAACCCTTCCACGGGAGAACGTCGATGAACGAGCGTGGCATACCGTCGGATGAGCAACTGGTGGCGTACCTCGACGATCAACTCGATATCGAGCAACGCAGTCGCATTGACGCGGCCATCGCCGAGGATTCGACGCTCAACCTGCGCCTGCAATGGCTGGCCCGCAGCTGCCTGCCGTTCAAGGAAGCCTATGCCGAACTGGGCCAACAGGCGCCCCTGGATCGCTTACAGTCGATGCTCGACACCTTGCCTTCCCCTGAACGCCCGTCGATGAATCGTCGCTGGTTTCTCGCGGCAGCTGCCGGGTTGGTGCTCAGCAGCGTGGTGGCGGACCGTTTGTTCCTGGGCTGGCAATTGAGTCAGGAAAAAACCAATTGGCGCGGCCTGGTGGCGGACTACATGTCGCTTTACGTGCCGCAAACGCTGGAGCACCTGCCCAGCGATGAAGCCAGCCAAAGTGCGCAACTGCGCATCATCGACACGCGCCTGGGCCTGAACCTGACGCCGGCCCAACTGGTCCTGCCAAGGTCCGAGTTCAAGCGCGCGCAAATCCTCGAATATGACGGCGTGCCCATTGCGCAGATTACGTACCTGGATCCGGTGCACGGCCCGATTGCCTTGTGCGCCACCCGCTCCAACAGCGGCAGTCGCCACCTCGCCCATGAGCGCCGGCACGACATGAACGTGGTTTATTGGGCGGACATGGAGCATGCCTGGATGCTGATCGGACACAACCCGGCAGCCGAGCTGGAGGGCATGGCCACCGTGTTGCGAACCCGGCTTGGCGCATAGTTTTGTAGCCGCTGCCGAGCCCGCGAGGCTGCATTCGCCGTAGCAGCTGTCGAGCCTGCGAGGCGGCGTCCGCCGTAGCAGCTGTCGAGCCTGCGAGGCTGCGTCCGCCGTAGCAGCTGTCGAGCCTGCGAGCCTGCGAGGCTGCGTCCGACTGCGAAGCAGTCGTAAATCAGACGGTGCGGTGCTTCATAAAGAATGCTTGTGCAGGTTTTACGACCGCTACGCGGCCGGACGCAGCCTCGCAGGCTCGACAGCTGCTACGGCAGACGCAACTTTGCGGGCTCGACAGCTGCTAAATTCAGGATTGGGTCGGCAACCACAAACGAAAGCGCGCGCCACCCAGCGGCGACAGTTCGACGGTCAGTGTGCCGCCCTGCGCTTCCAGTGCCCGACGGCTGATCGCCAGCCCCAGGCCGAACCCGCCCGTCGCCCGGTCCCGACTTCGGTCCAGTCGATAAAACGGCTCAAAGACCCGCTCGCGCTCGTCATCAGGAATGCCAATGCCGTCGTCATCGACCCAGATTTCACAGCCCTTGGTACAGACCTGAACGCCAATTTGAATGCGTTTTTCGCAATAGCGCATGGCATTGCGCAGCAGGTTCTGAATTGCGCGAGCGGTCAGGCGCGGGTCGAGCGTGAAGCGTTCGAGCTGGCCTTGAAGCAGGACGTCTATCACGATGTGCGGCGACTCCAGTTCTTCATCGACGCTCCCCAGGATGCTGTCGATAAACTCGTCCAGCGACACTTCAACCCGCTCTGGCAGGCGAGCCGGGTTTTGCAGGCGGCTGTAGGAAAGTAACTCCAACACCAATTCATCGAGTTCGCGGATGTGTGCCACCAGGCCTTGCAAGCGCTCGCGGCTGGCGGCGGGCAAGTCGTCGGACAGCGCCAGCGCCAGGCCAAAATCCAGGCGGGTCAGCGGCGTGCGCAGTTCGTGGGAGACCGCGTTGAGCAAGTCGCGCTGCTGGTTGAGCAGGCTTTCGATGTCGCCGGCCATGGTGTCGAAGACATTGGCCAGGCTGCCGATGTTGGAGTGTCGGGAAATCAGTGTGCGTTCGCTCAGGTGGCCTTTGCCGAAACGTTCGGCGGTGCCTTTGAGGCGTTCCAGATCGCGCCAGTGCGGACGCAACCATAGCAACAGGCACGCCAGCATGGTTGCCCCGATCAGAACGTTGATGCTCCAGTACAGCAAGCTGACGTCCATCGGGTCCGGCGGCACGATCATTTGCACCACTGTCTGCTCGTTCAGGGGGGCCACGGCGAGCGTGCGCCAGCCCCAGTCGCCGATGCGCACCACGTTCTCGCCGCGCTGCAGGCGTTCGCGCTCAAACAGGGTAAATTCGGGATCATCATTGCGTGTCAGAACGATGTGCAGCGGGGCAAACTCCTTGTCCATCTCGACCGCCAAGGCCGGCCACTGCGCGTCGGGCACCGCATGGAACTGTTTGACGATGAGGGTCTGCAAACCTCGCGAATAGTCGAGGTTGTAGGTGATAAAGCGTTCATGGAAGACCTTGACCACGATATCTGGCACCAGATAGATCGCCGCGCTGAAGGAGACGATGGTTACCAGGTACAGGCGAAACAGAATTCTGAACATCGTTTCAGCATTCCCACTCGGAACGGCTGAACAGATAACCCTTGCCCCAGACAGTCTTGATCTTGCGCGCCTCGCCGGCGTGGTCGTCGAATTTGCGCCGCAACTTGGAAATCGCCACGTCCACCGAACGGTCTGTGCCGTTGAATTCGATACCGCGCAAACGCTGCAGGATCTGGTCGCGGCTCAGCACTTCGCCAGCATGCCGGGCCAGCACCACCAGCAGGTTGTACTCGCCGCTGGACAGTTCAACCAATTGCTCGCGCCAGGTCACGGTGCGCTCGGACAGGTCAATGCACAGGTTGCCCATGAGGATGCGGTCGTTGGCGGTTTGCGGATCGGCAAGGCTGCTGCGGCGCAGCAATGTACGCACCCGGGCCAGCAAAACCCGGGGCTCGCAGGGCTTGGTGACGTAGTCGTCGGCGCCCATTTCCAGGCCCAGCACCTGATCGTGACTGTCGTCGCGGGCGGTGAGCATGAGGATCGGCAGCGTGGCCGAATCCGCCCGCAGCAAGCGGCAGACTTGCAGGCCATCGAGGCCCGGCAACATCAAGTCGAGGATCACCAGGTCCGGCGGATTGACCCGCGCGCGCTCACGTACGTGGTCGCCACGACTGATCACACTGACCGAGTAGCCGTTGCGTTCCAGGTAGCTGGCAATCAGTTCGGAGAGGGCGGTGTCGTCTTCGACCAAGAGGATGTTGGGCATGGGTGTTTCCAGAAAGTGCAGTGGCTACTGTTAAGGCCTCATCGCGGGCAAGCCCGCTCCCACAGTGGTCGGTGGTATTCACAAATGCTGTGTCCACATTAGATCCCTGTGGGAGCGGGCTTGCCCGCGATGACGGCGTAACAGTCGCAAAAAATATCAAGTCGCCAAGGATATACGCCCTCACGCCCGCCCGAGCAAAACCCTTACACAATTTCACACAGCACCAACAAAGCTTCACCGCTACCCTCGTCGGCGCCCCGTAGGATGCGGGTGGTCATTATTGGGGTATTTCCATGTCAAAGAATCTGTTTGCCACGCTCGGCGTGTTTGCGCTGGCGCTGACGCTGAGCGCCTGCGACAAGTCCTCCAACGCCGAAGAACAGGCGCCGCTGGCCACCGTGCGGATCGAAACCATCGAAGCCCGGCCGTTGTCGATCACCAGCGAATTGAGCGGGCGGATTGCCGCGCCACGGATTGCCGAAGTCCGTGCCCGAGTCGCCGGCGTCGTGTTGCAACGCACCTTCAATGAAGGCAGCGATGTGAAAAAAGGCGACGTGTTGTTTCGCATTGATCCCGCACCGTTCAAGGCCGACCTGGACAGCGCCGAAGCGGCATTGCGCAAGGCCGAGGCCAACGCCTTCCAGGCCCGGCTGCAAGAGCAGCGGTATGCACGATTGATCGAAGGCAACGCCATCAGCGGCCAGGACTACGACAACGCCCGCGCCAGCGTCCGGCAAACCGCGGCCGACGTGGCCGCCAACAAAGCCGCCGTGGAACGGGCGAAACTGAACCTCGGCTACGCCACCGTCACCGCGCCGATTTCCGGGCGGGTCGGCCGCGCACTGGTGACCGAGGGCGCCCTGGTCGGCCAGAACGAAACCACGCCAATGGCGCTGATTCAGCAGCTAAACCCTATTCATGCCGACCTGACCCAGTCGACCCGCGAACTCAACGACCTGCGCCGGGCCTTCCGCTCCGGCCAGTTGCAGCAAGTCGGACAGGGCCAGGCCAGAGCGACATTGATCCAGGACGACGGCAGTCTCTATCCGCTGCCGGGCAAGCTGTTGTTCACCGACATTACCGTGGACCCGGGCACGGGCCAGATCATCTTGCGCAGCGAGTTTCCCAACCCGGACCTCGATTTGCTGCCGGGCAGTTTTGTGCGTGTGCGCCTGGAGCAGGCGGTGAACCAACAAGGCATCAGCGTGCCGCAACGGGCGATCCAGCGTGACAGCGCCGGTATTGCTCAAGTGTGGCTACTCGACGCCGAGCAACGCGTGGGTCTGCAACCGGTTGAACTGGGCGCGGTGCAGAACGATCGCTGGATCGTCACCGGAGGTCTCAAGCCCGGCGACCGCATCGTCATCGAAGGCCTGCAACACGCGCGCCCCGGCGAGCAAGTCCAGATCGACAACACCCCTCTTCCACTTGCCCAGGTTTCTGGTCAGTAAGCAGGACGCTTTTTTATGCCGCAGTTCTTTATCGATCGCCCGGTGTTCGCCTGGGTGGTTGCCCTGTTCATCCTGTTGGCCGGTGCGCTGGCCATTCCGCAGTTGCCGGTGGCGCAGTACCCCGACGTCGCGCCACCGCAAATCGAAATCTATGCCACGTACCCGGGTGCCTCGGCGCAAACCGTGGACGAAAGCGTGGTCAGCCTGATCGAGGAGGAGCTCAACGGCGCTGATCACCTGCTGTATTTCGAATCCCAGAGCAGTCTCGGCAGCGCCACGATCAAGGCGACCTTTCAACCGGGCACCGATCCGGAAATGGCTCAGGTCGATGTGCAAAACCGCCTGAAAGTCGTGGAATCACGTCTGCCGCAAGCGGTAAACCAGCAAGGTTTGCAGGTGGAGAAAGTCTCCGCCGGTTTCCTGTTGCTGATCACCCTTACTTCCAGCGACGGCAAGCTCGACGACGTGGCGCTCAGCGATTACCTGGCGCGTAACGTGATGAACGAGATCAAGCGTCTGGACGGTGTCGGCAAGGCTCAGTTGTATGGTGCCGAACGGGCGATGCGCATCTGGATCGATCCGCAGAAACTGATCGGCTTCAACTTGACTCCAGCCGATGTCAACGCTGCCATCGTGGCGCAGAACGCTCAGGTATCGGCCGGCAGTATCGGCGACTTGCCGACCCGCGCCACCCAGGAAATCACCGCGACCATTCTGGTCAAAGGCCAATTGTCGACACCGCAAGAGTTCGCCGACATCGTCCTCAAGGCCAATCCCGACGGCTCCACCGTGCGCATCGGCGATGTGGCACGGGTCGAGATCGGCAGCCAGGACTACAACTTCTCCACCCGCCTGAACGGCAAACCGTCGACCGCCGTCAGCGTGCAATTGGCACCGGGGGCCAATGCCCTGAGCACGGCAACGCTGGTGCGGGCGAAGATGGATGAACTGTCGCGCTATTTCCCGGCCGGGGTGGAATACAAGATCCCGTACGACACTTCGCCTTTCGTCAAAGTCTCGATCACCAAAGTGGTCTACACCCTCGGCGAAGCGATGTTGCTGGTGTTTGCGGTGATGTTCCTGTTCCTGCAAAACATCCGCTACACACTGATCCCGACCCTGGTGGTGCCGGTCGCGTTGATGGGCACGTTTGCGACCATGCTGGCGCTGGGTTTCTCGATCAACGTGCTGACTATGTTCGGCATGGTGCTGGCCATCGGCATTCTGGTGGACGATGCCATTGTGGTGGTGGAAAACGTCGAGCGGATCATGGCCACCGAGGGCCTGTCACCCAAGGAAGCGACGCGCAAGGCAATGACACAGATCACCGGCGCAATTATCGGCATTACGCTGGTGCTGGTGGCGGTGTTTATTCCGATGGCGTTCATGCAAGGCTCGGTCGGGGTGATTTACCAGCAGTTCTCGTTGTCGATGGCCACGTCGATTTTGTTCTCCGCGTTCCTTGCGCTGACGTTGACCCCGGCGCTGTGTGCGACGTTGCTCAAGCCGATTGCCAAGGGTGAGCATCACGAAAAGACCGGCTTCTTCGGTGGGTTCAATCGTGGCTTCGAACGGTTGACCGAACGTTATCAAGGCTGGGTCGCCTATGCGTTGAAACGCACCGGTCGATACCTGCTGATCTATGGCGTGTTGCTGATCGGTCTGGGCGTTTGTTTCAGTCGTTTGCCCTCCTCGTTCCTGCCGGTTGAAGACCAGGGGTACACCATCACCGACATTCAATTGCCGCCGGGCGCGAGCAAGAACCGGACGGTGCAGGTTGTTGAGCAGATTGAAGCGCATAACGCCACGGAACCGGGCATTGGCGACAGCACGATCATTCTCGGCTTCAGTTTTTCTGGTAGCGGGCAGAACGCGGCGCTGGCGTTTTCCACGCTCAAGGATTGGTCTGAACGCAGCAGTGACGACTCGGCGACTTCGATTGCCGACCGGGCCAATATCGCGTTGAGCCAGATCAAGGACGCCGTGGCTTTTTCGGTGCTGCCACCACCGGTTGACGGCCTGGGCACCTCCAGCGGTTTCGAGTTCCGCTTGCAGGACCGTGGCGGTCTCGGCCACACCACACTGATGCAGGCGCGCAGTGAATTGCTCGCCGCCGCCGAGAAAAGTCCGATCCTGATGAACGTGCGTGAAAGCGCTCTGGCTGAAGCGCCGCAGGTGCAACTGGAAGTCGACCGCAAACAGGCCAACGCACTGGGCGTGTCCTTTGCTGACATCGGCAACCTGCTGTCCACCGCCGTCGGCTCGGCCTACATCAATGACTTCCCCAACCAGGGCCGAATGCAACGGGTGGTGGTTCAGGCTGAAGGCGATCAGCGCAGCCAAGTGGCTGATCTGCTGAAAATGCACGTGCGCAACGACGCCGGAAAAATGGTGCCGCTGTCGGCCTTCGTCCAGGCCAAATGGACCCAGGGCCCGGCGCAACTGACTCGCTACAACGGTTACCCGGCGGTGGCCATTTCCGGCGAACCGGCGCCGGGCCACAGTACCGGCGAAGCCATGGCTGAAATCGAGCGGCTGGTGGCACAAGGGCCGGCGGGATTGGGTCAGGAATGGACAGGGTTGTCATTGCAGGAACGTTTGTCCGGCAGCCAGGCGCCCATTCTGCTTGGGCTGTCGCTGCTGATCGTGTTCCTGTGCCTGGCGGCGCTATACGAGAGCTGGTCAATTCCGACGTCGGTATTGTTGGTGGTGCCGCTCGGCGTACTCGGCGCGGTATTGGCGGTGACCTTTCGCGGCATGCCCAACGATGTGTTCTTCAAGGTGGGGTTGATTACCATCATCGGCCTGTCGGCGAAAAACGCGATTCTGATCATCGAGTTCGCCAAGAGCCTGTACGACGAAGGCCATGACCTGGTCGACGCCACGTTGCAAGCGGCACGGTTGCGACTGCGGCCGATCGTCATGACGTCGCTGGCGTTTATTCTCGGCGTGGTGCCGCTGGCGATTGCCACGGGAGCCAGCTCGGCAAGCCAGCAAGCGATTGGTACCGGGGTGATTGGCGGGATGATCACGGCGACGCTGGCGGTGGTGTTCGTGCCGGTGTTTTTTGTGGTGGTGATGAAGTTAGTGAAAGGACGTACATGACACGCCTGTAATGGATATTACGACATTAAAAAAACGGTTTAATATCTGCCATATTTGACAGTATCGAACAAAACCAATCTTTAATCTGGCTCCTGTCTCGCACGAAGACACCCCCGTCTTATCGAATCGGGAGTCAGTCATGAAAAGACAGTCCAATTGCCAGGGCGACGTGCATCGTCAATGATGGCTCGACCATCACGATTGAAAACGGCCGGTTCTCGATCACCAACTGAATACCCACCTGACTCGTGCCAGCCCTTTTGATCCCCCCAAAAGACCGGGTGCCTGTAAAAGCGCATTGACCTGGGCTATGGTGCTGAAAAGCCCTGAAGCATCGAGCCTCCATGCCCTTCCTCACCCACACCCACCCTCGCCTGTCCGCCGCTACTACGCTCGGCATCGCTGTTGGCATTCTGGTGCCGGCCGATTCGATCATCAGCAAAATCCTCATTGGCTGGAATGTCGCGGTCTGGACCTACCTGATCCTGATGGTTTGGCTCGCCGCCCGCACCCAGTCGCCAGACGTCAAGCGCATTGCCGAGATCGAAGACGAGAACGCCGGGTTGGTGCTGTTCGTGGTGTGCATCGCCGCCATTGCCAGCCTGGCTGCCATTACTTTCGAACTGTCCGGCAACAAGGAAACCACTCACAAGCTGCTGCATTATGCTTTCACCGCAATGACCGTGATCGGTTCATGGCTGCTGATCGGGGTGATTTTCTGCCTGCATTACGCCCGCCTGTTCTACACCTGGAGCGGCAAAGGCCTGGCGCTGCGCTTCGCTGAAGGCCTGGCAAACCCCAATTACTGGGACTTCCTGTATTTCTCGTTCACCATCAGCGCGGCGGTGCAGACCTCCGATGTCGGCGTGGCCACGCGAGAGCTGCGCAAGATCGTGTTGGCGCAGTCGCTGATCGGTTTTCTGTTCAACACGGCGATTCTCGGGTTCTCGATCAACATTGCCGCGGGACTGTTCAACTGATCCGCGCACAAACGTTCTAGTCAGCCTCCTTGGTGCGGGCGTTAAATACGTCGGCAATCCGCCCCACAGGTGCCGCATGAATTCTCACAACTGGATCGACCTGGCCCAGGATGCCGACACCGGCATCGAGACCTTGCGTGCGCATTTCGAGGGCCATGCCTACGATCCGCATTGGCATGACAGCTATCTGGTGGGTGTCACCGAGCAAGGGGTTCAGCAATTCAACTGCCGGCGGGCGAAGCATCAGAGCACGCCGGGCAAGGTGTTTTTGCTTGAACCGGGTGATATCCACGACGGTGAAGCACCGACCGAGGAAGGTTTCACCTATCGCATGCTCTACCTCGACCCGCAGTGGCTTGAGCGCGAACTCAGTGCGGTCTTCGAAAATGCCCCCGACAACAGTCAATTGAGTTTCGCCAATACCCTGGCCAGTGATCCGCGACTGGCCCGCGCCACTAGCCTGGCCTTCCAGACCCTGCATGGCGGCGAACTGAAGATCGTGCGCCAGACTGCCCTCGACGGTTTGCTCGAACGCCTGACCAGCCACCTGCACTGGCGCACCCGCTATGGCGAGGATCCACGCCTGCCGCTGGTCGCGCAAAAAGCCCGGGAGTACTTGCACGCCAATGCCCAAGATGACATTGGTCTCGATCAACTGGCCGCCAGCACTGGCGTTGATCGTTTTCGTCTGACTCGCGCGTTCAAGGCTGCTTATGGCTTGGCACCCCACGCCTATCTGGTGCAATTGCGCCTGTCAAAGGCCCGGCGGATGCTTGCTAGCGGCTTGCAACCGGTGGCGGTGGCAATGGCATTGGGATTTGCCGACCAGAGTCATCTGGGCCGCTGGTTTGTTCGGGCGTATGGATTGACGCCCGCAATGTACCGCAAGCGCTGCTCAAATCTTCCAGACGCGTGACCTAATGCTTGTGAAGATCGACGCATCGATCATTCACGGGAGTTCAAAGTCATGTTTTCCACCTTCCCCACCCTGGTGCCGTTTTTACTGTTTGCGTTTGTCGCGTCTATTACACCGGGACCGACCAACATTTTAGTGCTGAGCAATAGTGTCCGTTATGGATTCAAGGCGTCGTTGCCAATCATCTTTGGTGCATGCTCTAGCGCAGCGCTCATCGTTCTACTGATGGGGTGTGGGTTTGGCGAGTCCTTGAGCCGGGTTCCACTTTTGCAAATGGCTATGCAGTGGATTGGCGTTGCATGGCTCAGTTATCTGGCCTGGCAGATTTTTCACTCACCGTCCGAAACATTCGATACTAGCGTCCACAGCAACCACCCGCGAACAAGTTTTTGGTCCGCAGTGGGCCTGCAATGGATTAATGCGAAAGCCTGGACAATGGCCATGGCGGTCGTCAGCGTATTTGCCGGCAGCGGTCCTGACCGTTTTAATCACGTCATATGTTTGAGTCTGGTGTTTTTTTTGGTGGCCCTGCCTTGCCTGAGCACTTGGGCGCTCCTGGGCTCGGGAATGGCGCAACTAGCTCATTCTACAAAAACGACACGCAGCTTCTATCGAATCATGGGTTTGTTGTTATTTGGTTCAACATGCTTGAGCGCATGGGTCGTCTAATTCAATTTACTGCCTTATAGCGTTAATATTTAAAATGCAGTGGCGATATACAAAAACACGAAAAATCAATATCAACCACATCAAAGCCCACTTTGTAAACTGTCAGAGTTGACAGTTTACAAAGCCACTTCGATAGAGGATTCATAGAGTATCCCGACAGTCTTCCTCAGATAACGGGATACCCTCTTGCCATGACAGTGGAGATCGCATTGATGAGTATCTTGAAAAATAGTATTAAACAATCCGTGGCTGCCGGCTCCTGCATCGGAACAATTGGTTCGGGTGTACCATTTAACGCAGGTTTGGTGGAGTTATCGGAAGGAACCTTCCCATTACCACATGGCGAAGCTCACGTTATGTTTGCCAGGCAGCGAGCCCCTTCGCCGGATTATTCGACAAAAGAAATTAAATTATCATTTTCCAAGGGCCTTGCAGCCGGGCGTTACAATCTGACGCGAGGTGCGTCTGAGGCACGCATTACCTATTTAGACAACACTAATCCGGACAATCCGGTCATTTACACCCAAAACGCCGGTACCGCGCAATTGGAGTATGAAAACGGAGTTTTTTCCGGAGAAGTAAGTGTGCTTGTTGAAAATAACGACGATGACCAACCGAGAACGCTAAATATTTTGATCACGTTCTCGGCCAGCCGAAATACAGTTCGATCCAACCGTCGCCGTGCAGCGTTAGTAGCGGCTTGATAAAGGAAATCCATCATACCGGGTGCAAACAAACCGACGATGTCCCAACAAACGCTCCGACGTGTTCGGGGCGGTTGTTTTTTACTGAAAATAGCCGGTTTTTTTATCCAGACCGGAAACAGACGGGCCAGGCTGCGTGATTATCATAGACGTAAGTCATAACGAAAAATGCTCCGCATTTTTCAATACGGAGCATTTTTTAATTGTCAAACAGACAGCCAGGTTTTTACACAGTCCATACAGTTTGATTTTTATTAATCGTCTATCTGGCTTTATTTACCACGCATAACGGAATCCGATGTTGATCCCGAAAGGCTGCTCAAAGTTTCGTCCGGTGCTGTAATCGAAATCCGCATGCATATTTAACTGCTTGGTCATGGCGACCGCCACACCGGCCCCCAACTCAAGTCGATTGCCAGAAAGATCATTGTTAAAGACATTATTGTTCACTTGGACTTCATTATTTTTTGCGAATTCGTGGGCCCACGCAGCACGAAGATAAGGTTGCACCACACTTCCTTGTTCCATTGCAATATTTTTACCCGCAGTCAGCCCCACTTTGCCCAGCAAGGAACGGGTGGGATCCCCTTCAGCTTGCAAATCGTTGTCCAGAGAATAATCCTTTCCTTCAATGACTACGGCCGACCATTGAGTAAATGGCTCAAGGAAATTACCGTTGGCGAATTCAATATGTCGGCCGAACTCGACGGAACCGCCAAAGCCTGTATTGTCATAATTGCCCTGTGCCCGGGCCCCATCGCTCAAGCCGACTTTCGCGTCGTTTCGAAACCTGTTGGCCTTCAGGACGCCATCGAAGTAGTAACCGCTTTTTGCGTCCAGCCAAGTGGTGTAAGTACCGAGGTAGTAACTGCTCACAGTTCCCGATGTGCCAGCGTCCAGATTCAGGTCGGATTTGCTATGACCTGCCATCACACCCACTAACCATTGACCATCGCCCACCGGCAGCGGCGCATCGGCGCCCAAGGTGAAACCTTGTTGGGTTTGTTGGTAGCCAACCCCGGAGCCATCGGCAATGTTGTACTTGTTGCCATAGGCACGAATCCAGCCTCCCGATTGACCGCCATTGAAGCGCAACTCACCCATTCGAGTCCGTAACGAGGTCAGTTCACCATACCAAGAGGGCAACGCGGTGTTGAACAACGCAAGCACCGAACGGGCGCCAGGACTGACGGTGCGGTTGGTCGGGTCCAGAATCCAGTCGTCACCATTTTTCGCCAGGCTGTAGGAAAACGCCCCAAGGTCTACGGCCTTGTCGATGAAGAACTGCGCATCCCCTCCTGCTGTATGGACAACTCGAATGGGTTCACCTGCCGCCGGATCGACCCCACTGCTGGAAATCAACAGTTCATGCGTGCCCGTCGCGTTCCCCGTTACATTCAGCAGATCGGTCTGACCGGTGCTGAAATCTGTACCCATCACAAACCGGCCATTGCCCGAAAGGTTGGTGACATTCAATTGAAAGAAAGAATCGGCAGGCCCCATCACTACCGTACCGCCGTTGAGGGTCAAGTTGTTGACCTGACTGTCACCCACCAACACCCACTGGGAGCTGTCATTGATGGTTGTATTGGCGACATTTTCCAGACGCCCAGTCAATACCGAGTTGTTCTGCAAGGTCAGTTGAGTCGTGCTGCCCTGTTCCGTCACGATATTGCCATTCAATGTGCTGCCGTTCACCGTCATGGACGTATTGGCGCCGCCTCTGACATCGAGCAGTGTGTCGTTCCCCGCTAACAGCTGCGAATTACTCACCGTGATAGTTGCAGTTGTCGCACCAGCGTTGGCGAAATTCACCAGGATCGCCGAACCGGTTTTACCCTGGACAAGGGTGTTTTCGAGTTGCAGCGCAGCAGGTTGCACGACGTTAGGGTCGAGGTTGATGAGCACGCCGTTTTGCCCCCCGATAATGTTGCTGCCCGTGGCTGTAGCCTGCCCACTCAGTAAACGAAGCCCGTAACTTGTAATGGCGGTTCCTTGTACGGTTGAATTAACAAGGCCGAGTTTGGAGAACGCACTGGCCAGAACGCCCCCCGTAACACCGCTGATGGTGCTACCGGTGACGGCCACGTTGGAGCCGGTTTGGGTGCTGACATTGCGTACCGCCTGCAACCCCACGCTATTACCCGTAATCGTACTGTTGTCGATTGTGCCGGTGCTGTTGCTGAGTAAAACAGCGGCCAAACCACTGACGCCGGATACCGTTGCGCCGCTCAGATTAACGACAGAATTATTGCGCACCGAAATCTGTTGGGTATTGCTGCCCGAGTTAACATTGAGTGTTGAATTGTCAGAAATAATGCCAAGCGTTTGCGCGCCATTGACCGTCAATGTTGCATTCTGGCTGAGGTTCCAGCTTTCAGGCGTACCGCCATTGATCGTCACATTCCCGCCCACGACAGGAGCGGCTGTAGCAAACGACATGAAAACCACAGGAAGTGTTGTAATCAACCAAGACCACTGCGTTGCTTGTTCAGGGAGGAATGATGCTTTGTCGCGCATAGTAGACACCTGCCTTGATAAACTGGAAAGCTGGTACTGAGTCACCAACTTATTGGGGGGGCGCTAGGCTATATGGAGGCGGCTAAACGATCTGTAGGATTTATCCTTTTATTGCCAGGATTAAGTCCGTTAGAATTCTCTCTATCCGTAATAATTACGGCATGGCAACGCGAACCGCGAGTGATGTGCTTCCACTCGCGGCCCTGCGTATGTCTTTGTTACCCAGATTTATGGATTCGCTTCTTCGCAGTATTGCCCTTCACTATTAGTCAACAGTACGCGGTGAACGGCCGGCAAAGAATCAGGCGTCACACCACCACCAGAAAGTGTAATAGTGTAAGTCAACTTGCCATCGGCGCGATTCGCCGGTCTGAAGTGGGCATTATAATCACCGATTTCTATGTCAACACCGTCATCAGGATATACACCCGAAATAACATGATCGACGGTGACTTCAGTCCCTGGGATCAGAACTGGTGGTGAGTCAGCAGTATAGGCCGCCCACTTCAACGTAATAGTTTCACCGTCAACCGTATAGGCACTTTTCGGTACATTCACCATCAGGTTTCGCCGGAGCGTTCCGTCACCGCCAAAGTTCAATGTCGGGCAGCCAATCCGTCGCAGCGGACCTGCAAGGCCCAAAACCAAAGGCATCGGTGTTTCAATCAAATTGGCCTGAACATCGATATCCTTGGGAGGAGACCCCATCGAGTTGGGTCCCGTTAGCGTATACAGTACCCAATGTAGAATTTTTGTTCCGTTTGAGTGGCCGAGTATTGTTGCCCATGGCAACGTTGTTTGAAGGGTTGTGCCTTCCTGCCCATTTGTTAACTCAAGGGTGTCTATTCGTTCATTGTCATAATAGACATCAATTAAAATTCCTTCTTCCGTGGCGGGCGCGTCATAAAGATCAATGAAAATGGTGGCATCTTCACCATAATCTTCATCAAGAATTTGATCGACGTTTCCGTTTGCCGACTCCAGCCTCGGAGCATCAAGTAAAATATTGACAGGATCCGGTTCACCGGGATTGATCGGACCTGGATAAGAAATATCGACATTGATATTTATATCACTCTCTGCAATTTTACGAGCCCCTCTAAACATTTTATAGCTGATGTTCGTCACCACATCTCCATCAGTGACGCCATACACTTTTTTAATGACATCGAACTCAACGTCCCATACTAACGCAGTATTGATCCCTACTCTTTCCTCGCTAAGTTCCTCCGTGCCCCAAAAGGCGATAATCGTGTCCCCCGGCGCGTTGGATGTCGGTACTGTAATCTCAATTTGTACACCCACCCGGCAATCGGCGAGATCGATCCGGTCATCTCCACCAACACCACTTGCCAGCGGCACCAATGGCGGCAATATCGTGGTTGGATCACCAAGGAATTTTACTGTCCGTCTCGCCGGGTTTGATCGTTTGCTCCGATTCGTCGCCAAATCGGTCACGGTATAAACCATCGTATTTACGCCCTCTTCGGAGCCTGAAAATTTATCGATCGGAATAGTGACCGAAAAATTCGAAGGCAATGGACCTTCGAATGCAGGCAGGTCTCGATCGATATCTGGAGCCAGCCCCCAGTAAACCCTGATGTAATCGGTGTCTAACCAAGCGCTGTAAGACGCGGCCCGAATGAGTATCCCGGCCGGGTGCCTGTCGATAACCGTTTCATCGATAGGCACCCCTGGCCCGATGTCAGCAGGAAACGATGGTGCCCCGGGAGAACGGTCCGCTACCGGGTTTTTCACTTTATAAGGAGGTGTAAAATCGATGGCAAACGTTGTCAGCTCGGAAGTCCCTTCATTCGTGGCACCGTACCAATAAATATATTGCACTTCGTATTCTGTAGGATCTTCAGGAGTGGCTGTTTCTACCAGGAAACTCACAGGGATTGTTCGTATCAGCGGCCATACTCGATTCGCCACCGGTCCCAGATCAAGGGAGGGTTCAATATTTTCCCAAAGGGGCGCGCCTTTACGACGAATCTTGAATTCGATCAAGTCATCCGGATCTTCAGGCTCTGAGGGCTGGGGAATGGAATATTCAAGAGGTAACCGTGCGTCAGCCACCGGTATGCGCAGGTCGGGCAATAGCGTTTGCGCAGTAATTGTAACAGCAGGTGGATCTGCAAGAATGCCGCCGATGCGCTGATGATTGTTTTGAAGCACCAGGGCTCTTGAAAGTGTGCCGCGTTCGACTTTAGCGTTCATTTACCGTCTCCATAGACCAACAATCGATAGCGCAACGCTCACACCATACAATGCGTTCAGTGCGCACCTGTTTTTTACTGCTTTATACACTTCGCCCTTTCATCAAGGTCCACAGGGAAGATCAGTTCCGGATATGATTCTGTCTATTCTCACTAACCCCGCTGGAGCTCTTCCCTTTAATCTCCCCCCCGATAAACACTGTATTTCACTATGGCCGACGATTTAATTATCATCGGCTTTATATGAACTTCATAGGGCAATACCACCACCGTGAAACTCTCTCGAAGTTCAGTGTCCGCTTGAATTGTTTTTGTAATTTTTTTATAAGTATTGGCAATAGGAGCACCGCTGCCATTCAAACTATCGAACCCTTCCCACTCCACTTCAATTCGATCACCGATCGCGTATTCACTACCAAGAGGTGCAATTTCAACCGTCACACCACTCCATAAGGGTGGAACCGTTGAGCAATTCAAATATCCGTTTATCGTGGCATGGGGAAAGTGCGCTTCTACAAGGTCGTTTTTAATAGGTGCATGATCGATAGTCAGGTAACGACGAAAGGAATAAGAGTGATTATCAGCCGAATTAAGAAGTTCATACCACAATTCAGCGACGCCATCCCCACGTAAATACTCCGGCCCCAAATGAACAATAAACTCTGGCTGCAGATCCTGCGGGTAGTAGGTATTTACAATCGGAGCCAATACCTGACCTGTACGCTCAAAATACACCGTTAAAATATCGCGCTCATCGGGCTCGGTTGAAGGCTCAGGCCACAATGGAATCACGACATCAATGCCCGTTTGCAACAACTCCGAAGGGATATTGCCCTCCGGATCCACATCGGCGTCATAGACGCCGATGACTTTGGGAGTGTCGAAGATCAGTGGCGTGGCGGCTGGCATTTTTACCTCCGGCTAACTTCGAACTGTGAATTCATGTCTGGATAAATTAGGCGCCAAGTTAATACACTTGCCTACTGTCATATTTGACAGGTTCCAATACCGTTCGTCGGTTACCACTCACTTTTAATGTCACAGAACTTCAACCGTCGTTGAGGATTGGTGTTTTCCGAAAAGGGTTTCAGCGAGCTCACGCCTCCCGTGAAGCCTTCCAATAGACGGCGACCATCGAGAGTGGGGCAAAGTGCGTGTGAGTGTTTGTTCTAGCGGGGTGGGGGAATAACGGACCGGTGCGTAACCTGGATTTTTCGGAGCAGTTGGATGTTCGTAGGGCGGCCCTAGGGGGGGCGGTGAATGTTATGGCGTCTTCGCGGGCAAGCCCGCCCCCACAGCGGAATGCCGCACACCCTCGCTAGCGATGAGGCCATCAAACCCGGCAAAAACCTTTCAGGCTCGCCGCGCCCCCAGCAGGTCCACCGCACACAGCGCAATGCGCCGACACGCCTGAGCCAGTTTCACCTGATCGACCACCAAGCCGATCCGGATATGCCCCGCCGCACTCGGCCCGAACGCCTCCCCGGCCAGCACCGAAACGCCATAGCCTTCCAGCAACCGCTCGGCAAAGCCCTGGGCGCCGAGCCCGGTCTGGCGCACGTCCACCATCACAAACATGCCGCCATCCGGGCGGATCGGGCGCAGCCCCGGGCAATCGCTCAATGCCGCGCACACCAGATCGCGGCGCTGGCGATATTCTTCGCGCATCAGCGCCACTTCCGGCAGGTCTTCATCAAGCGCCACTTGCGCCGCGTTCTGGATGAAGTCCGGAATCCCGAACAGCATGCTCAACGACAGGTTCACAAGGTGCTCGGCCATGGGTTTGGGGCCAATCGCCCAGCCGACCCGCCAGCCGCTCATGGCGTGGGATTTGGACAGACTGTTGATGGTCGCGGTGCGCTCGGCCATGCCGGGCAAACTCGCCGGGCTGGTGTGTTCGCCCTCGAACAACAGATCGCTGTAGACCTCATCGCTGATCAGCCACAGGTCATGGCGCACGCATAACGCCGCGAGCGCTTGCCACGTGGGGAGCGGCAAACTGGCACCGCTCGGATTGTTGGGACTGTTGAGCAGAATGACCCGGGTCTTCGGGCTGATCCGTGCCGCGACATCCGCCGGGTCGACGCGAAAGCCGTTTTCCGGTCGAACCGGCACCGGCACGACTGTCGCGGCGCAGGCGCCGAACACGCCTTCGTAGGTCACGTACATCGGTTCGGCGACGATCACTTCATCACCCGGATCGAGCAGGCATTGCGCGACCGAATACACCGCGCATTGCGCCCCCGGGAACACGATCACATGGTCGCCATCCACCGCTTGGCCGCTGCGCTGGCAATGGCGGCGCGCGATGCTGTTACGCAGCCCTCGACTGCCGCGCACCTCCGGGTAATGGGTGTCGCCGGCCTGCAAACTGTCGATGGCGGCCTGGACAATGGGTTGTGGCGTGTCAAAGTCTGGATCGCCAATCGACAACAGCAGGACATCGACGCCCTGCTCGCGCATTTCCAGCGCTCGGTCATGAATCTGCCAGGCGGCGGCTCCGTCGCCGGCGATTCGTTGGGTCAAGGCTGAATAGCGCATGTGGTTCTCCTGTCGCGCGCGAACTTCCAGCCCTCACCCTATCTCAAATCACGAAACGCGCCACCATGGCATTCAAGTCCACCGCCAGGCGCGACAGCTCATGAGTAGCGGCGCTGGTCTGGTTGGCTCCGGCGGCAGACTGAGTGGCCAGGTCACGGATGTTCACCAGGTTGCGGTCGACTTCACGGGACACTTGCGCCTGCTCTTCCGAAGCGCTGGCGATCACCAGGTTGCGTTCGTTGATCAAATGAATCGACTGAGTGATCTGCTCCAGTGCGATGCCGGCGGCGCGGGCCATTTCCAGAGTGCTTTGGGTGCGCTGATTGCTTTGCTGCATCGACGAGACAGCTTCGCCGGTGCCGCTCTGAATGCCGGCGACCATTTTTTCGATCTCCTGAGTCGACTGCGCGGTGCGATGAGCCAGCGCCCGCACTTCGTCCGCGACCACGGCAAAACCCCGTCCGGCTTCACCGGCACGGGCAGCTTCGATGGCGGCGTTGAGCGCCAGCAGATTGGTTTGTTCGGCGATGGCGCGGATCACGTCCAGCACTTTGCCGATGTCACGACCCTGCGCGGCCAGGCCTTCAATCATCAGCGAAGTGTTTTGCACGTCATGGGTCATGGTCTGGATCGCGTCGACGGTTTCCACCACCCGGTCGCGCCCTTCGCGGGCGGCTTGAGTCGACTGGCTTGACGCTTCGGACGTGGACACGGCGTTGCGCGCCACTTCTTCCACAGCGGCGGTCATTTCGTTGACGGCCGTGGCGGCTTGTTCGATTTCGTTGTTTTGCTGTTGCAGTCCGCGCGAGGCTTCTTGCGTCACGGTGCTCAGTTCTTCGGCAGCGGCACCCAATTGCGTGGCCGAACCGGCAATCTGTTCGATGGTTTTGCGCAGGTTGGCCTGCATCGTGGCCAAGGCACCGAGCAACCGCGCCGGTTCGTCGTTGCCGTCAATGTCGATAACTTTGGTCAGGTTGCCACCGGCGATGGTTTCGGCCGCCTGCACGGCGCGGTTCAGCGGGGTAACGATGCTGCGGGTCAGCAACCAGGCCAGCAACACCGTCAATACTGCTGCCATGATCGAGACGGCGACGATACCCGTAATGGCGCTGCTGTAATGTTCGCCCGCCTCGACACCCGCCGCCTTGGCGTAGCCGTTGTTGAGGGCCACCAGTTTGTTCAACTGCTCGCCCATCTGGTCGGTTCCGTCCTTGATCCGCGTATTGATCAGGGTACGCATCTCGTCGAGCTGGTTCTGGCGCGACAGCTCCATCATCTGGTTTTGCGCTTGCAGGTAGCCGTCCAGTGTTGCCATGAATGTCTTGTACAACGCCGCTTCTTCCGGCTGGGCAGGCAACGCTGCGTAACTGGCTTGGGCACTGTGCAATTTGTCGATGAGCACACCGATGCGTGTTTGCGCTTCCTGCAACGCGGCCGGTTCGCGGTTGGTCAGCACACGGAAAGAAAGGATGCGCAGTCGCAGGACGTTCTCGGTCATGTTGCCCAGGAAACTGACGCTGGGCAGCTGCGTGCTTTCCATATCAATGGAAGCCTGGCGGATGATCGACATGCGGTTGATGGCAAACACGCCCAGCGCGATGACGAGCAAGGCAATAAAGGAGAAACCCAGGAAAGCTCGAGGCGCGATGTTCAGATTACGCAGTGACATAGGATGATTCTCGGAAGATTGAGGCTACGAGCGTCCATGCTGTGATCGCTGACTGGCGGGCGTTGGCGCGCACCTTGTCAGCTTGGCGCCACTGTCGAATCGGGTGTTTGAGCGTCTATTGTGGGTATCGGCTGAAGATGAGGATTTTTGCGGGGATTGGAGAAATATATTTCGGGGGGGGGGCGAGTGCTTCAACCGTGAAACACAATCACCTGTAGCAGCTGCCGAAGGCTGCGTTCGATTGCGAAGCGGTCGCGCTGTTCAAATCCTGCGACTGCTGCGCAGTTCGGACGCAGCCTCGCAGGCTCGACAGCTGCTACGAGCGTTGCGGCGGCGAAGCGGTCGCGCTGTTCAAATCCTGCGACTGCTGCGCAGTTCGGACGCAGCCTCGCAGGCTCGACAGCTGCTACGAGCGTTGCGGCGGCGAAGCGGTCGCGCAGGCTCGACAGCTGCTACGAGCGTTGCGGCGGCGAAGCGGTCGCGCTGTTTAGATCCTGCGACGGCTGCGCAGTCGGACACAGCCTCGCTACGAGCTTTGCGTCAGGCTTTGGCGATCCGCCAGACCCGGGCGATGTCACTGGCTCGATCCTGCAACAACCGAGGTGCCTCGGCGCACGCCTGTTCCAGCGTCATCGGCCCGCTCGCCAAGGCAAACGCGGCATCGATGCCATGTTCGTACAACGCCTGATACCCCTCACCCAAAGTGCCTGCGATCACGATCACCGGCACGCCCTGCTCCCGGGCAACGCGCGCCACGCCAAACGGCGTCTTGCCACGCAAGGTCTGGGCATCGAAGCGTCCTTCGCCGGTAATCACCAGATCGGCACCTTTAACGGCCTCGGCCAACCCGACCAACTCGGCGACCACTTCCACCCCGGCTTTAAATTGCGCACCGAGGAAGGCCTTGGCAGCAAACCCCAAGCCACCTGCCGCGCCACTGCCGGGTTCATCCTTGACATCATGACCCAGCGCATCGGCGCACAGATCGGCGAAGTGCCCGAGCGCGCTGTCCAGTTGCTGCACCTGCTCGGGCGATGCACCTTTTTGCGGGCCGAAAATCGCTGATGCGCCGTGAGGGCCACACAAGGGGTTGTTGACGTCAGCGGCAATGTCGAAGCGCACCCCGCTCAGACGCGAATCCATGTCGCTCAGATCAATGCGATCCAGTTGCGTCAACGCCAAGCCGCCCGGCGCCAGGGGCTGCCCCTGCGCATCCAGCAACTTCACACCCAGCGCCTGCATCGCCCCGGCGCCGCCGTCGTTGGTGGCACTGCCGCCAATCGCCAGAATCACCCGTTGCGCCCCGGCATCGAGCGCCGCGCGAATCAATTCACCGGTGCCGAACGTGCTGCTGGTGCACGCGTCACGCTGGCCTGGCGGGACCAGTTGCAGGCCGCTGGCTTCAGCCATTTCGATGATTGCGGTGTGGTTCTTCGGCAGCCAACCCCATGCGGCGTCGACCATCGCCCCGAGCGGCCCCCGTACATTCGTGCGGCGCAATTCGCCTTCGCACGCGGCCAGAATCGACTCGACCGTCCCCTCCCCGCCGTCAGCCATCGGGCACTTGATCAATTGCGCGTCTGGCCAGACCTCTGCCAGCCCCAGCGCAATGGCGTCGGCCACACCTTGGGCACTGAGGCTGTCCTTGAACGAATCGGGGGCGATGACGATTTTCATGCGAGTTCTCCAGTTCCAATGCGCTCCATGCTGCCAGTCGGCAGAAACAATAACGCCAGTCCGTTGCACAAGTGGCCATGGCGTTTATTGTTCATTTCCACAAAACCCACACAGTCACCGTAGCAGCTGCCGAGCCTGCGAGGCTGCGTTCGGCGGCGAAGCCGTCGTGAAATCATGCGCTGCGGTGTGTCAGGTAAATCATGCTTACCGGTTTTACGACTGCTGCGCAGCCGAACGCAGCCTCGCAGGCTCGGCAGCTGCTACAGGGTTTGTGTTAGGTCAGTTGGTTTGGGGCAGGAGCTGCACGCCGAGATAGAGCGCAAGCATGCCGTCCAGCTTGAGCGGATCAACGCCGCTCAACTCGGCGATTCGCTCCATTCGATAGCGCAAGCTGTTGCGATGAATGCCCAGCGCATCGGCACAGGCCTGGCTTTGGCCATCGTGATCACACCAACTGCGCAACGTCGCGAGCAACTGGCCGTTGCTGTCCTTGGCGATGACTTTGCGCAACGGCTTGAGCAACTCATCCAGTGCGTCGTCGTTACGATGGCGCCAGAGCATCACCGGCAATCGATAACGGGTCAGCGTCAGCAAACGTGATCGCGGCAATACATCGCGCCCATACGCCAGCAAGTCGCCGACCCGCCGGTAGCAGCGCCGCAACCCCGACAAGCCATCGGCCTGCCCGCCCACGGCGATGCGCAGAATGTTCCAGCCCAGGCCATCGAGCTTTTCCAGCAACCGATCATTCTCAATGGTTTGCGCGGCCGGTCGGCACCACAGCAACGACGACTTGGCTGAACTGACGCACCAACTGTCCGGGTAACGCGTGCTCAGCCAGGCACTCAGCGCTTCAACGGTTTGCGTCGGGCCGTGCTCCATACCCAACTCAAACAGGTAAGGCACCCGGGTCATTTGCGGTTTGAGCCCCAATTGCTGTGCTTCATCCAGCAACCGAGGTGAGTCCCCCGCCTCGCTCAGCAACAATGCCAGCAGATCATCGCAACGCTGACGCCGCCATTGCTGCTCGGCCTGCTGATTGCGCTGGCCCACGAGCATTTCCGCGGTCATTCGCACCAGTTCGGCATAGGTGCGCAGCGCCTCGGGTTCGCCGGTAATGCCGAGCACACCAATCAAGCGCCCATCGAGCAACAGCGGCAGGTTGATGCCCGGCTGCACGCCCTTGAGATGAATCGCGGTCTGCGCGTCGATTTCCACCACTCGACCATTGGCCAGCACCAGTTGCGCGCCTTCGTGGCGGGTGTTGATGCGTTCGGGTTCGCCGCTGCCAAGAATCAATCCCTGGCTGTCCATGACGTTGACGTTGTACGGCAGGATGGCCATTGCCCGGTCGACGATGTCCTGGGCCAGGTCGTGATCGAGTTCGAACATAACGGGGATCCTTGAAAACGGGGTGGGACGGGTTGTTCACCCGCACAGGCCTTGGTCGCAAACCCTGTGCTCAGGCACAAAGACAACAACCCGGGGCGTGACCGAGACTCACTGGGCGATCAACGTTACCCTTGCATCGCAAAAAATCATAATAAAGAGAGAGCCGCCATGTCACAGAGCGCCGCCGCTACCCAGGCCATCGTTGACGAAAAAAACGCCGTCTACAAACGCATTACCTTGCGTTTGATCCCCTTCATTTTCATCTGCTACCTGTTCAACTACCTCGACCGGGTGAACGTTGGATTTGCCAAACTGCAGATGCTCGACGCGCTGAAATTCAGCGAAACCGTGTACGGCCTCGGTGCCGGTATTTTCTTTATCGGCTACGTGCTGTGCGGCGTGCCAAGCAACCTGGCCCTGACCAAGTTTGGCCCACGGCGCTGGATCGCGTTGATGATGATCGTCTGGGGCACGTTGTCGACCTGCCTGCTGTTCGTCACCACCCCGACCGAGTTCTACACCTTGCGCCTGTTCACCGGCGCGGCCGAAGCCGGGTTCTTCCCGGGCGTGGTGCTGTACCTCTCGCAGTGGTTCCCGACTTTCCGCCGTGGCCGCATCATGGCGCTGTTCATGTCGGCGATCCCGGTGTCCGGCCTGCTGGGCAGCCCGTTCTCCGGCTGGATCCTCAATCACTTTGGTGCAGGCCAGGGCGGCTTGGCCGGCTGGCAGTGGATGTTTCTGCTGCAAGGCATTCCGACCATCATCCTCGGCGCCCTCGCCTATTTCCTGTTGAGCGACAGCTACGCCAACGCCAAATGGCTGACCCCGTTTGAGCGCTCGGTGCTGGAAGCGGATCACGCTGAAGACCTGGCCAACAAACCGAAAACCACCACCGATTCGTTGTCGGCGGTGTTCAAGAACCCGGCGATCTGGGCGTTCGGCTTGATTTACTTCTGCATTCAGAGCGGTGTCTACGCGATCAACTTCTGGCTGCCGTCGATCATCAAGAACCTGGGCTTCAGCGACAACATGGTGATTGGCTGGCTGAGCGCGATTCCGTACCTGTTGGCCGCCGTTTTCATGCTGATGGTCGGTCGCTCGGCGGATTTGCGCAAAGAACGCCGCTGGCACTTGGTGGTGCCGATGCTGATGGGTGCGGTCGGCCTGCTGATCGCGGTGAACTTTGCGACGACGCCGGCCATTGCGATTCTCGGCCTGACCATCGCCACCATGGGCGCCCTCACCGGCCTGCCGATGTTCTGGCCGGTGCCAACGGCGCTGCTGAGCGCGGGCGCGGCGGCGGGTGGCTTGGCGTTGATCAACTCGATGGGGCAGATGGCGGGTTTCCTCAGCCCGTACCTCGTGGGTTGGGTTAAGGACAGCACCGGTTCGACCGATGCGGCGTTGTACCTGCTGGCAGGCGTGATCGTGTGCGGCAGCTTGCTGGCGCTGCGCATGACGCGCACGTTGCGGGTGTAAGCCTGTTCTACATCGAAAAAAAACGGCCCTTTCGGCTAATGCCGATGAATTTTCAGTAACGCAATTTGTAGCAGCTGGCGCAGCCTGCGTTCGGCTGCGCAGCAGTCGTGAAATCAGACGATGCGGTGTTTCAGGATCGGTGTTAGACATGGGGGTCGACGTTGTCGAGCATCTGGTTCACCGCCAGTTCGCCCAGCATGACCGAGTTTTGAATGCCCAGCAGGGTGTGGCGCTGTGTTCCGTTCAATTGCCCGGCGAAATCACTCAACATGACACTCGCTGACGCCAACGTCTCGCAGGCATTGACCAGCAGGGTTTCGTGATCGGTGTTGGAGCCTACGAAGTAGATCGTGCTGGGTTTGCGTGGGGTGTCTTTGGGGATGACCGGTTTGAGGTAGTAATCGAGGGCTCGGTCGGCGGCGGTGTTGAGCTTTTTGGAGTCGGTGGAATCGTAGGGGGAAACGTCGTCGGTGTCGGTTTCTGGTGGGTTGGGTGTGATCTTGAACATAGATGAAACTCCTTGCGTCGAATAAGGAGCCATCACTTTCGCTACCAAACGAAGAGGTGGTGGCCATACGCAGGTTGGTAGACCGGGACGCAAGGAGACCGGCGCGCCCGAAGACGCCCTGTGCATGACCACCATAAAGTCGAGACGAAAAACGCCACGAAATAGTGATGCTGCGAACCTTACGTAAATCCCGGGCTACCAAACCCGATCGCTGTTTTTCAGCGACGAGCAAACGATAGAACCCAGGCCCAAGGCGCACAAGCCGGCGGATTCTGGCGCAGTCGTAGGTAACGGCGCAAGGTTATGTAGCCTCCAGCCCCATCCATTCCGACCGTTTAAACATTGCTGTTTATTGCCAATGCGCCCACCGATTAATTGAGCGGATATTCCGATTGCTCCCGACGACGGTTCTGGTATTTGATTGAGGCCTTTCTCCCACCGGTAAAAGGATTTCCTCATGAGCTATCGCACGCTGGGTCATTCGGGTTTGCAGGTCTCTACCCTGACCCTGGGCACGATGATGTTCGGCGAACAGACCAGCACCGAAGATTCCCTGCGGATCATCGACAAGGCCTGGGACCAGGGCATCAATTTCATCGACACTGCGGACGTTTACACGGGCGGACGTTCGGAAGAAATCGTCGGCGAAGCGATTGCCGGCAATCGGCATGAATGGGTGCTGGCGACCAAGGTCGGCTTCGGCCCGGTGGACGGTGTGCCGAACCGCAGCGGCTTGAGCCGCAAACACCTGTTCAACGGCATCGACGCCAGCCTGACGCGTTTGGGCACCGACTATCTCGACATCTATTACCTGCACCGCGAAGACCACAACACGCCGTTGGAAGTGACCGTGTCAGCGATGGGCGATCTGATTCGCCAGGGCAAGGTCCGTTACTGGGGTTTGTCGAACTACCGTGGCTGGCGTATCGCCGAGGTGATTCGCGTGGCCGATCAACTGGGCGTCGACCGGCCAGTGATCAGTCAACCGCTGTACAACATCGTCAACCGCCAGGTGGAAACCGAGCAGATGACTGCCGCGCAAAACTACGGCCTGGGGGTGGTGCCTTACAGCCCGTTGGCGCGGGGTGTGCTCAGCGGCAAATACGCGCCGGACGTGAAGCCGGACGCCAACAGCCGTGCCGGGCGCGCCGACAAACGCATTCTGGAAACCGAATGGCGGGTTGAGTCGTTGCGCATTGCCCAGCAGATTCAGCAGTACACCCAGGAACGTGGCGTGGGGATTGTCGAGTTTGCTATCGCCTGGGTGTTGAACAACGGTGCGGTGACGTCGGCCATCGTTGGGCCCCGTACTGAAGAACAATGGGACGCCTACACCAAAGCGCAAGCGGTGAAGATTACGGCTGAAGATGAGGCGTTTATTGATTCGCTGGTGGTGCCTGGGCACTCGTCGACACCGGGGTTTAATGACGTGAGCCACTTCGTGTCGGGCCGTAAACCGCGCAATACCTGAAGAAACACAATCCACTGTAGGAGCATGGCTTGCCCGCGATGGTATCGACGCGGTCTAACTGACGCACCGCGTTGCCTGCATCGCGGGCAAGCCATGCTCCTACGGTTGATAGGTGTTGATCGGTAGATCAGTGTTTAGATTGAAAACCACGTATCCTCTGCGCCCCGTTTCACGTTCAACCTCGCGAGGGCAGTTTGTCTAAAGGTATCGCTTTATCGGTCACAGCCTCGGTGCTGTTTGCCGTCATGTATTACTACACCTCGTTACTCACTCCCCTGAGTGGCGTGGAAATTTTCGGCTGGCGGATGCTGCTGACCGTGCCGTGCATGACCGTATTCATGGTGGTGTCCGGTGAATGGAAGCATGTGGTCGGGATTGCTCGGCGCGTCAAAGCGAATCCGAAACTGGCTGCCGGCCTGATCGCCTCCTCGACCCTGCTCGCGGTGCAACTCTGGCTGTTTATGTGGGCGCCGCTCAACGGCTACAGCCTTGACGTATCGCTGGGTTATTTCCTGCTGCCGCTGACCATGGTGCTCACTGGGCGGATCGCCTACGGTGAACGCCTCTCCTACCTACAAAAAATCGCCGTGTTTTTTGCCTGCCTCGGGGTGGCGAACGAGGTGTATCAAGTCGGTGGCTTTTCCTGGGCGACGTTGCTGGTGTGTATCGGCTATCCGACCTATTTTGTCGTGCGTAAACGCCTGGCAACGGACAACCTGGGCGGGTTATGGCTGGACATGGCGCTGACGCTGCCGGTGGCTTTCTGGTTCGTGCAGAGTGGTGAACAGGGCTTTGGTGTGTTCGATCAACATCCGTGGCTGTCACTGTTGATCCCGATTCTCGGGGTGATCAGCGCTTCAGCATTGGTGGTTTACATCATCGCCAGCCGCTTGTTGCCGTTCAGTCTTTTCGGGCTGTTGAGTTATGTCGAGCCGGTGCTGTTGCTGGGCGTGGCGCTGTTGCTCGGGGAAAGCATCAAGCCTGGAGAATGGCTGACGTACATTCCGATCTGGATGGCAGTCGTGGTGCTGGTGTTTGAAGGGTTCAAGCATCTGATGCGACAGAGCCGCAAACCAATGTAACTGAAATGAAAAAGCCCGATCAATTGATCGGGCTTTTTTACATCTACTGCGGTTTAGTCGGTGGACAGCACGCCACGACGAACCTGGTCACGCTCGATCGATTCAAACAGTGCCTTGAAGTTGCCTTCGCCGAAACCATCGTCGCCTTTACGCTGGATGAATTCGAAGAACACCGGGCCCATCAGGGTTTCCGAGAAGATCTGCAGCAGCAGTCGCTTGTCGCCCGACTCCGACGAACCATCCAGCAAAATACCCCGCGCTTGCAGTTCGTTGACGGGCTCGCCGTGGTTCGGCAAACGGCCTTCGAGCATTTCGTAGTAGGTTTCCGGCGGCGCGGTCATGAAGCGCATGCCGATGCTTTTCAGGTGGTCCCACGTCTTGACCAGGTCCTCGCTGAGGAAGGCCACGTGCTGGATGCCTTCGCCGTTGAACTGCATCAGGAACTCTTCGATCTGCCCGGCGCCCTTGGACGATTCTTCGTTCAGCGGGATGCGGATCATGCCGTCCGGCGCGGTCATGGCCTTGGAAGTCAGACCGGTGTATTCGCCCTTGATGTCGAAGTAGCGAATTTCACGGAAGTTGAACAGCTTCTCGTAGAAGTTCGCCCAGTACGCCATGCGCCCGCGATACACGTTGTGAGTCAGGTGGTCGATGATTTTCAGGCCAGCGCCGACCGGGTTACGGTCCACGCCTTCGATGAACACAAAGTCGATGTCATAGATCGAGCTGCCTTCACCAAAACGGTCGATCAGGTACAGCGGCGCACCGCCAATACCTTTGATCGCCGGCAGGTGCAGTTCCATCGGGCCGGTTTCGATGTGGATCGGCTGGGCGCCGAGTTCCAGCGCACGCTTGTAGGCCTTTTGCGAATCCTTGACGCGGAACGCCATGCCGCACACCGACGGGCCGTGTTCGGCCGCGAAGTACGAAGCGACGCTGTTGGGTTCGTTGTTGAGGATCAGGTTGATTGCGCCCTGACGATACAGGTGCACGTCTTTGGAGCGGTGGGTCGCAACCTTGGTGAAGCCCATGATCTGGAAGATCGGCTCCAGGGTGTTTGGGGTCGGCGATGCGAATTCGATGAACTCAAAGCCCATCAGGCCCATTGGGTTTTCGTATAAATCTGCCATTTTGGCGCCTCATCATGCTTTTAGAATTAACAAATGTTAGTTGCTAGCAATGCTGAGACCGGCGGGTGGCGCACAGGAGATGYCCCGCACGCTGCGGGCGAGGAAGTCACCGTAGATCAATTGAAACCCGAAACTCTTCATTGTCGACCCAAGGCTCTGGCGGGCAAGGCTTCTGCTGCCAGAAGACGTTTATTATTGTATGCGTAAACCGATTCTACACAGCGTAAATCGGTTTGTCCGCCTTCTGTATCAAATCCCCTTTTTCCCTACTCGTGCAAGGGGTTTGTTGCAGAGGAAAATCCCCAGCAGGATCAGCCCTCCTCCCAGGCACATCGCCCACGTCAACGGCTCGCCCAGCAGCAACGCTCCAAGGATGACAGCGGTCAGCGGGTTCAAGGCAATGAACACGCCAGCGCGCGTCGCGCCAATCTGGCGGATGCCGTCGTAATACCCGATGTAGGCCAGCGCCGAGCCCAATACGCCGAGGTACATCAGGCTCAGCCATTGTTGCGGGCCGAGGCTCTGGAGCGCGCCGAGGCTCAATTGGCCACTTGCAGCACTCGTCACCCACAGCATCACCGTCCCCAGCAGGATCGAATAGGTCACGGTCTGCACCGGCCCCAAGGACTGATTCAGGCCTTTGGAAAACAACGAGTAAATGCCCCAGCCGAGCACACAGCCGAAAATCAACAGGTCACCGATCCAGGCATCGGCATGACCGGCCAGCCACTGCGGATTGCGGCTGACAATCACCACACTGGCGCCGCCAATACAGATGGCGATGCCGGCGACTTTCGCCCGACTCAATCGCTCCTTGAACAGCAACCACGAAGCCAGGCCGATCACAGCCGGGTTCAGCGCGACGATTAATGAGGCGCGCGAGGCATTGATGTAATGCAACCCGTAAAAGAAGCACAGGTTGTAGAAGAAGATCCCGAAGAACCCCAGTAGCGCCAGTTGCAGCCATTGCCGTGGGCTCGGCCGGGATAAAGGAATTCGGGCCAGCAGCAGAAACAGTAACAATGCTGCGCTGGCCAGCAAGAACCGAAGGCTGGCGGCGAACAACGGGTTGAGGCTGTCGGCCAGGAAACGCCCCGCAACGAATGTCCCACCCCAGATCATGGTGACGGCAGCAAGTTTCCAATAAACCGCGCTTTGGGATGGCGCTGTTTGCATAAAGGTCGTCATGAGAGAACAAAACCGGACTGAAGTAGATGGCGTATCATCAGACTAATGATCGATCATCGTAAAATGAGTAAACACTCATGACACTCAGTCAACTTGAAATCTTTTCGCTGGTTGCTGAACTGCGCGGCTTTACGGCGGCCGCCAATCGCCTGGGTATCTCCCAATCGGCGGTTTCTCATGCACTGAAGTCGCTGGAACAAGAGTTGGGCGTCGAACTGATGCGGCGTCATCAGTCCCAGGTGGAGTTGAGCGACATCGGCCAACAGCTTTTGCTGCGCGCCAGGGCAATGCTCGGCTTGGCCAATACCTTGCGCCAGGAAGCCGCGGATGCGCGCGGGATGAAACGCGGCACGTTGCGCATCGGCTCGTTTGGCCCGACCTCGTCGATCAAGCTGCTGCCGTTGATCCTGCAGCATTACCGCGTGGCTCACCCGGGCATCGAAGTCCACATAGACGAAGGCCCAGACCTCCAAGTGTTGCAATGGCTTGAGGAGCGACGCGTCGATATCGGCTTCGTGGTGCTGCCGCAGGAGCGTTTTGACACCTTTGCACTGATTGAGGACCAGATGGTTGCTCTGCTTCCAGCCAATCATGCGCTGGCAAGTCATGACGCTTTAAGCCTGAGCGACTTGTGCCACGACCCGTTCGTACTGACGGAAGCCGGGTCGTCGGAACTGGTGTCACGGATGTTCAACGCCGCCCGGCTGACACCGAACATCCGTTACCGCTGCTCACAATTGATCAGTACGCTGGACACGGTCAGTCGTGGCGATGCACTGACCGTCGTCGCTGAAGGCTCGCTACCTGAAGACAACTACTGTCGCTATGTGAAGAAACCGCTGTCGCCCCCCGTCATGCGCCATGTCGGGCTGGCGGTGCTTGATCAGCGCCAGTCTTCACCCGCCACGCTGGCGTTTATCAAACTGGCCACGCGCCTGAACGCCCGTTGAGCAGCACAAGCGTCAAGGGCCAACTATCATGGCCTCTACCTGCACTCTTTTTGGGAGGCGTGTTGTCGTCCTGCCAGCATTTGAGAGCCCTGATTCTTCGTGAGAGGTTTCGCGAATGCCATTGAGCGCCAAAAGTCGTCGCCCGTTCGGCAGCCACACTTTTGTGACACTGCTCTGCGGATTGCTCCCGGTGATATTGGGTTTTGCCATTCTGTATATGCAGGCTGAACGGGTGCTCCGGCAAAGTACCCAATCGACCGCAGACGAAGCGCTGCGCCAGTTCGAACTGATGCTCGACAATACTGCCCAATCCGCACGCGAGTTGCTGCCGCTGGCTGGCCAGGCCTGTAATGACGTCAAGTTGGCCCTGCGCGAACAAGTCACCCGTCGCCCGTTTGTGCGTTCCGCAAGCCTGGTGTTGGACGACAACCTCTATTGCAGCTCGTTGTTCGGCGACGCCCAAGAGAAGGTCAATGCCGGCGACTACACGCAAGGCTCACTGTGGCTGATGAATGGCAACCCGGTCACGCCCGATACCGCGTTGTTGGTGTATCGCCTGAGCAAGGGAAAACAGGGCGCACTGACGACCCTGGACGGCTACCACTTAAGTAACGTGCTGCGCCTGATTGGCCGCAAGACGTTGCTGTTACTGCAAGTCGGCCCGAACTGGCTGTCCACCGACGGCAAGGTCCACGTAGGCGCCCTGCCCGTTTTGCCTGTGGCCGAAAGCAAACTCACGTCCTCGCACTATGCCTTTACCGTCGCAGCCGGTTTCCCCGAGGGGGAAAACTGGCGGTACATGGCCAGTGAATACCCGCCACTGTTCAGCCTGTTGATTTTTTTTGGTGTGGTATCGGGCGCCATCGGACATGTCTTGCAAAAACGTACATGGTCGCCGACACACGAAATGCAGCGCGCGCTAAAGGCGCAAGAGTTTGTCCCGTATTTTCAGCCGGTGGTGCACGGCGATACGAAGAAATGGTCCGGCACTGAAGTGTTGATGCGCTGGAAACACCCGAAGGAAGGCATGGTGCGCCCTGATCTGTTCATCCCGTTTGCCGAACATTCCGGGTTGATCGTGCCCATGACCCGTTCGTTGATGCAACAGACGGCCCAATGCCTGGGGCCTGTTTCACAATCGTTCGATAGCCCCTTTCACATCGGTATCAATATCACCGCCAGCCACTGCAACGACCTGGAACTGGTCAAGGACTGCCGTGCGTTTCTAAGCGCCTTCGCACCCGGCTCCATTCACCTGGTACTGGAACTGACTGAGCGCGAACTGATCAAGCCGAGTGAGATTACGCTTGAGCTGTTCGAACAGCTTCATGCACTGGGTGTGATGATCGCCATTGACGACTTCGGTACCGGTCACTCGAGCCTGGTTTATCTGCGCCAGTTCAATGTGGACTTCCTGAAAATCGACCAGAGTTTTGTCGCGATGATCGGCATCGACGCCCTCTCGCGACACATTCTGGACACCATCATCGAACTCTCGGTCAAGCTCGACCTGGGAATTGTTGCCGAAGGTGTGGAAACCGAAGAACAAAGTGACTATCTGACCGCTCACGGTGTGAACTTCCTGCAAGGTTATCTGTTCGGCCAACCGATGCCCGGTGCCGAGTTCATTAACGCATTAACCCACCATTAACTAACGCCTCTAAAGCGACGAGACATCGACACCGCGCACCAATTTGAATCAAAAGACTACTGTTGTTACATGAAGAAAAAGTCAGGATTTACTCTTGAGCAATTAACTACTACAATTTTTCATGCCTGTGCAAGATTGGCAGGTGAGCCACTATCACCGAGTCGCTTCAAGGCTCTTGGCTTATAGCTTTGTTTGCGGTTGGTATCAGCCAAACACACTATTGGAGTAAAGATATTGTCCAGACTCGCTGAATTTCGTGCAGCTGAAAAGGCCCTTCAGGAACAGCTCAAGCAGCTGGAATCGCTGAAGAATGATGCCGGGCTCAAGAAAGAAATCGAATTCGAAGAAAAGCTCCAGGGGCTGATGAAAACCTACGGCAAAGGCCTGCGTGACATCATCGCCATTCTCGATCCGAACCCGGCAAAATCCGGTCTGCAACAAGCAAAAACACCTAAAACCCGCCGCGCTCGCGTGGTCAAGGTCTATCAGAACCCGCACACCGGCGAACTGATTGAAACCAAGGGTGGCAACCACCGAGGCCTGAAGGCCTGGAAGGAACAATACGGTGCCGCCACCGTTGATTCCTGGCTGCGCGGCTAACAGCTAGCGGTTATAAAAAAGCCCTGCCAATGCAGGGCTTTTTCATGAATACCCTCTAAATGCAACGATTAGTAGGGCTCAACTCGCAACTTGCCGATTAACTTTGCGCTTAATGCCTTTGGGTATCTAAAAATTTCGGTTCAAGCCAAAATCCGCTTCCACGTAAAATCCCGGCACTAAAGTTTCAAGCTGTTTCGTACCCCCTCAATTTCTTCCCGACTTGCCTTATAAGCCTCGGCCTGCCCCGCGAACGAAAGTACATAGGCTTTATCGTCGTCCACCGCACCCACCAATGTTTGCGACAGCACATGTCGCCCGTTTTGGGTGATGGTGCATGTAGTTTCCAGCGCCGACAGACGGCTCAATGTCGCGGGATGAATTTTGTTGCAGACACTTTGATAGCCGCTTTGAAAGAAGTCCTTCTGCACCGCCTTGCGCATCTCCAGCAGCACGCCTTGCACATTCACCTGATGACCGCTTTCAACCTGAGTCATGGTCAACTCCATGACCATCACTGGCGTGCCGCCTTCATCGTTTTTGACCGCACGCTGACGGGAAACAGCAGCGCTGGCACCCTCTTGCGCAAGGGGCTCGACCACCCAGCCACTTGGCCACGTCACTTGGGGCGCCTCTGCCTGTGCGCTGGCAACCGCAGACAAGATGCCCAACAGGACAAACATCGGCTTATAGAATCGAACCATTGCAATAAACACTCACGGATTGAACCGCAAAGTCTGAGCCTCGGCCGCTTGTCAGGCAATAGCAGACTGTTTGGGTTTGGTGATGTCTGAGGCGTTGCGTATCATTGTCGCCATTCGTTAGCCCCACTTATTTTTCCGGAGGGCCCATGAGCCTGCACGAATTGAACACCTTCCCAGGCGTCACCGCCCAGCCTGACACCGCCACCCAGAAGTTCGTCTTCAACCACACCATGCTGCGGGTCAAGGACATCACCAAATCCCTGGATTTCTACACCCGCATCCTCGGTTTCACACTGGTGGAAAAACGCGACTTCCCGGAAGCCGAGTTCAGCCTGTATTTCCTCGCCCTGGTTGACAAAAACCAGGTTCCGGCCGACGCCGCTGCTCGCACCGAGTGGATGAAATCAATCCCCGGCATTCTCGAACTGACCCACAACCACGGCACCGAGAACGACCCTGACTTCGCTTACCACAACGGCAACACCGACCCGCGTGGTTTCGGTCATATCTGCATTTCCGTGCCGGACATTCGTGCTGCCTGCGAGCGCTTCGAAGCACTGGGCTGCGATTTCCAGAAACGCCTCAATGACGGACGCATGAAGAGCCTGGCCTTTATCAAGGACCCGGATGCTTACTGGGTCGAGATCATTCAGCCCGCACCGCTGTAAATCCGCGTCTTCCCGAGGCACAAAAAAACCCCATGATCTCTCATGGGGTTTTGTGTTTTCAGCATCGGCGTTTACGCTGGAGCCGAAGTCCGGATCAAGTGATCGAATGCGCTCAGGGAAGCCTTGGCGCCCTCGCCCACGGCGATCACGATCTGCTTGTACGGCACGGTGGTCACGTCACCGGCGGCAAATACGCCCGGCATCGAGGTTTCACCACGCGCATCCACAATGATCTCGCCACGAGGCGACAACTCGATGGTGCCCTTGAGCCAATCGGTGTTGGGCAACAAACCGATCTGCACGAAGATGCCTTCGAGGTTGACCGTGTTGAACTCGCCTGAATCGCGATCCTTGTAGACCAGCCCCGTAACCTTCTGGCCATCACCTTTTACTTCGCTGGTCAGGGCGCTGGTGATAACGGTGACGTTAGGCAGGCTGAACAACTTGCGTTGCAACACCGCATCAGCGCGCAACTTGCTGTCGAATTCCAGCAGCGTAACGTGGCTGACGATACCGGCCAGATCGATAGCCGCCTCAACGCCTGAGTTACCGCCGCCAATTACCGCGACGCGCTTGCCTTTGAACAGCGGACCGTCGCAGTGCGGGCAGAAACATACACCTTTGGCCTTGTATTGCTGCTCGCCCGGCACACCCATTTCACGCCAGCGGGCGCCGGTGGCAAGGATCAGTGCCTTGGTTTTCAGCGTGGCTCCGCTTTCGAAACGAACCTCATGCAACTCGCCGGGACTCTTCGCCGGGATCAGTGCCGTGGCCCGCTGCAGGTTCATGATGTCGACGTCGTATTGCTTGACGTGTTCTTCGAGGGCGCTGGCCAGTTTCGGCCCCTCGGTTTCCTGCACGGAAATGAAGTTCTCGATGGCCATGGTGTCGAGCACCTGCCCACCAAACCGTTCTGCCGCGACGCCAGTGCGAATACCTTTACGCGCCGCATAGATCGCGGCCGAAGCACCGGCTGGCCCACCGCCGACCACCAGCACATCAAAGGCTTGTTTGGCGCTGATCTTCTCGGCTTGACGCTCGATACCGCTGGTGTCGAGTTTGGCGAGGATTTCTTCCAGGCCCATGCGGCCCTGGCCGAAGTTCACGCCGTTCAGGTACACACTGGGCACCGCCATGATCTGACGGTCATCGACTTCAGCCTGGAACAGTGCGCCGTCGATGGCGACGTGGCGGATGTTCGGGTTCAGCACGGCCATCAGGTTCAGCGCCTGAACGACGTCCGGGCAGTTCTGGCAGGACAGCGAGAAGTAAGTCTCGAAGCTGAATTCGCCTTTGAGCGAGCGGATCTGTTCGATCACTTCAACACTGGCTTTCGAAGGGTGGCCGCCGACTTGCAACAGTGCCAACACTAATGACGTGAATTCGTGGCCCATCGGGAGGCCGGCAAAACGCAGGCTGATATCGGCTCCTGGGCGATTGATCGAGAACGATGGCTTGCGTGCATCATCACCGTTATCGAGCAAAGTAATCTGGGTGGAAAGACTGGCAACGTCTTTCAACAGTTCGAGCATATCCTGGGATTTCGCACCGTCGTCGAGGGAGGCAACGATCTCGATCGGCTGGGTGACCCGTTCCAGGTACGATTTCAACTGGGCTTTAAGATTGGCGTCCAACATACGGGCGATTTCCTTTCTGGTGTTTCATAAAAAGCAGACATAAAAAAACGCCCGAGCGAATCTCGCCCGGGCGTTTTTATTGGGCGGTGCAGCTTACTGAGTAGGTGCGGCGTACCGCCCTGATGAAGCGCTCACAGACTTAGATCTTGCCGACCAGGTCCAGGGACGGTGCCAGAGTGGCCTCGCCTTCTTTCCACTTGGCTGGGCAAACCTGGCCTGGGTGAGCAGCGACGTACTGGGCAGCCTTGATTTTGCGCAGCAGCTCGGAAGCGTCACGGCCAACGCCGCCATCGTTCAGCTCAACGATTTTGATCTGGCCTTCAGGGTTGATCACGAAGGTGCCACGGTCAGCCAGACCGGCTTCTTCGATCAGCACGTCGAAGTTGCGGGAGATGGCGTGAGTCGGGTCGCCGATCATGGTGTACTGGATTTTGCCGATGGCTGGCGAAGTGTTGTGCCAGGCAGCGTGGGCAAAATGGGTGTCGGTGGAAACGCTGTAGATCTCGACGCCCAGCTTCTGGAACGCGTCGTAGTTATCAGCCAGGTCTTCCAGTTCAGTCGGGCAAACGAAGGTGAAGTCAGCTGGGTAAAAGAAAACGACCGACCACTTGCCTTTCAGGTCAGCGTCCGAGACTTTTACGAAGTCGCCGTTTTTGAAGGCGTCAGCTTTGAACGGTTTAACTTGGCTGTTGATGATAGGCATCGATGACTCTCCGTCAGGGTTGAAAAGTTTGGTTGAGAAGTTGATGGGGTGAATCCTACCCAACCGATCCCCGGATGGCTCATTGGCAAACCTGATGCTGCTGATTTGTTTTCGCTATTAGCCGACGGTATTAATAGAAGAAAACGTGATCTACAGCGCCACTGGCTTTTCAGTGACCCGAGCCATTCCGAGAAACGGGCTGGCTTCAACATAGCGCATGGCGGACTTCATATCCTTCCAGCCCACGTAACTCATCAACGACTTCAAGTCCCAACCGCTCTGATGCGCCCAAGTGGCAAACCCGCGCCGCAAGGAGTGACTGGTGTAGTGCTCGGCGGGAATACCGGCACGTTCCAGCGCCTGACGCAGTAACGGGATGACGCTGTTGGCATGCAACCCCTCCTCGCTCAAGTGACCCCAGCGGTCAATGCCGCGAAACACCGGCCCGCGAACCAATGCCGCCTCGGTGATCCAGGCGATGTACGCCTGCACTGGACACAAGCGCTGCAAGGCAGGCGTCTGATAGGTTTTCCCAAGGTTTTCGCGATCGCTTTTGCTGCGCGGCAAATAGACGGTGATGCCCGAGCCGGCGCTGGCATGCACGTGCTCAATCTGTACGCGGCACAACTCATCGCTACGGAAACCACGCCAGAAGCCCAACAGGATCAGAGCCATGTCGCGCCGCGCCCTGAGCAGAGTCGGTTGGTCACCTTGAGATTTGGCGGTTTGTGCCTCCAGCTCAAGCCAGGCCACCACCTGTTCCAGATGCTGAAGCTGCAGCGGCTCGGCCTGTTTCTCTTGAGCCGGGTGCAACGCGCGGATGCCCTTGAACACTTTTTGCACCACCGGCGACTTGGTCGGGTCGGGAAACCCCTGGCTGTTGTGCCACTGCGCCAGCGCCGACAAACGCAGCTTCAACGTATTAATGGACAACACGCCCGCATGCGCCACGAGGTAGCGCGCAACGCTGTCGCTGGTAGCCGGCAAAAAACCGCCCCAACTGACCTCGAAATGCTCGATGGCTGCCCGGTAGCTGCGACGGGTGTTGTCGCGCGTAGCGGCTTGTAGGTATCGATCCAGCTCAGTCATCGGCTCAACTCTCTAAACGTACCGCTTTGGCGGGTCTAATCGCGCTGTGCGGCTGATCACACGGGGTAATACCAGTATATCCCGCATGACAAACTGACATCACTTATCTTTATTTTTCAGATGGTACACTGCGTACTTTAGTGGCATGTACCACAGTACGAAATCGTAGGAGAACTCATGGCTCGTGGCGGCGTAAATAAAGCAGTGGTGCAAGCAGCACGTTTGGCGATCCTCGCCCGCGGCGAAAACCCAAGCATCGATGCAGTACGAATCGAAATGGGCAACACCGGCTCGAAAACCACCATTCACCGCTACCTGAAAGAACTGGATGACGGTCGCGAACGCGCCGAGCCTGCGCCAGAGCCTATCGATGATGAGCTGGCAGGCCTGGTTTCGCGCTTGGCACAACGCCTCAAGGAGAAGGCTCAGGAACCCATCGATCAGGCTCGCGAGCAGTTTGATCAGCAGCGAAAAACACTGGAAAGCCAGCTTACAGAGGCCCGGGAAACCAACGCCGAATTGCATCAGCAATATGAGATGCAAAGCCTGGCGCTGACACAGGAATCGGAATCGCTGCAAGAAACCCGCTCGATGCTGCAAACCGAACAAACCCGCAACGCCGGGCTGAATCAGGCACTGGCCGGCTTCGAATTGCGCCTGCAGGACAAGGACGAACAAATCCGCTCGCTGGAAGAGAAGCACCTGCACGCGCGCGAGGCATTGGAGCACTACCGCAACGCCGTCAAGGAACAGCGCGAACAGGAACAAAGCCGCCATGAAAGCCAGGTGCAGCAGATTCAGATGGAACTGCGTCAGTCGCAACAGAGTGCAATGGTGCGCCAGGACGAAATCACTCAACTGCACCGTGACAACGAGCGGCTTTTCACTGAAAACCGTGGCACCCAGAGAGAGCTGAACCTGTTGCAGGATCAACTCAAGCAAACCAACACGCGGCAAGACCAATTGTTGGAACAGGTCAATCGCATCGACAGCGAGCGCACCCTCCTCCAGGAACGCTTGCGCGTCGCCCTGTTGGAAGGTCAGGCGTTGAAGCAGAGTGTCGACGAGCAGTTGCAGGCGAATAAAGCGCTGGAAATCGAGTTGCTCAAGACTCAGGCGAGCCTGGATGAAAGCTTGCGTCTGGCGGCCGTCGTTGCGACAGCGCCAGACGCAACCAAGGACGATTAACCGGCGACAGGCGTACGCATGGTGACGAACTCTTCGGCGGCCGTCGGGTGCACGCCGATGGTTTCATCGAAATCGCGCTTGGTCGCTCCTGCCTTCAAGGCAATTGCCAACCCCTGAACGATCTCACCGGCATCCGGGCCGACCATGTGGCAGCCCAGAACCTTATCGGTCTTGGCGTCGACCACCAGTTTCATCAGCGTGCGCTCCTGGCATTCCGTCAGGGTCAACTTCATCGGGCGGAAGCGGCTTTCGAAGATCACCACCTCGTGGCCGGCTTCGAGAGCATCTTCCTCGCTCAAGCCAACGGTGCCAATGTTCGGCAGACTGAACACGGCCGTCGGGATCATTTTGTAATCCACTGGGCGATATTGCTCGGGCTTGAACAAACGTCGCGCCACGGCCATGCCTTCGGCCAATGCAACCGGCGTCAGTTGAACACGACCAATCACATCACCCAGCGCCAGGATCGACGGCTCGGCTGTCTGATACTGATCATCAACTTCGACAAAGCCTTTCTTGTCGAGCTTGACGCCCGTGTTTTCCAGACCAAGGTTGTCGAGCATCGGGCGCCGGCCGGTCGCGTAGAACACACAATCGGCTTCCAGCTCGCGGCCATCCTTGAGCGTCACCTTCAGGCTGCCATCAGGCTGCTTGTCGATACGCTCGATGTCGGAATTGAACTGCAGGTCCATGCCGCGCTTGGTCAGCTCTTCCTGCAAATGCTTGCGTACCGCACCGTCGAAGCCGCGCAGGAACAGCTCACCGCGATACAGCAACGTGGTATTGGCGCCCAAGCCATGGAAAATACCCGCGAACTCAACAGCAATATAGCCACCGCCCACGACCAGAACGCGTTTCGGCAGTGCCTTGAGAAAGAAGGCCTGATTGGAACTGATTGCATGCTCGTGCCCCGGAATTTCCGGGATCTGCGGCCAGCCGCCGGTAGCAATCAGGATATTTTTAGCGGTGTGGCGCTCGCCATTGATCTCGACCGTGTTCGGGTCGACGATTTTGGCGTGACCTTCATGTAACGTCACGCCGCTGTTGACCAGCAAATTGCGGTAAATGCCATTCAGGCGATTGATCTCACGGTCCTTGTTGGCGATCAGCGTGGCCCAATCGAACTGAGCCTCACCCGGTGTCCAGCCGAAACCGGACGATTGCTCGAAGTCCTCGGCGAAGTGCGCACCGTAGACCAGCAACTTCTTCGGCACGCAGCCGACGTTCACACAGGTGCCGCCCAGGTAGCGGCTCTCGGCCACCGCCACTTTCGCGCCATATCCGGCGGCAAACCGCGCAGCCCGCACACCGCCGGAACCCGCGCCAATCACATACAAATCAAAATCGTAGGCCATTTTCAATCTCCTCGGCAGTCCACCAGCATACCCGCAGACGCCCACCGGGCAAGCACTGCAAACGATATGGGGCCAGAAAATGAAAAAGCCACCCGAAGGTGGCTTTTCAATACAAGTGGGTCAGGCGCTATCAGTAAGCCTTGCCGGTCTTGTAGAAGTTCTCGAAGCAGAAGTTGGTCGCGTCAATGTAGCCTTCAGCGCCACCACAGTCGAAACGCTTGCCTTTGAACTTGTAGGCAATGACGCAACCGTCCTGCGCTTGCTTCATCAGGGCGTCAGTGATCTGGATCTCGCCACCCTTGCCCGGCTCGGTCTGTTCGATCAGGCTGAAAATGTCCGGAGTCATGATGTAACGGCCGATGATCGCCAGGTTCGAAGGTGCATCTTCAGGTTTTGGCTTCTCGACCATGTTGCGTACACGGTACAGGTCGTCACCAATCAGGTCGCCGGCAATCACACCGTATTTGCTGGTTTCCTGCGGATCTACTTCCATGATCGCGACGATGGTGCAGCGATACTGCTTGTACAGTTTGACCATCTGCTTGAGCACGCCGTCACCTTCGAGGTTGACGCACAAGTCATCCGCCAGTACCACGGCGAACGGTTCGTCGCCGATCAGCGGACGACCGGTCAGGATGGCATGGCCCAGGCCTTTCATTTCGGTCTGGCGAGTGTAGGAGAAGGAGCACTCATCCAGCAGACGACGGATACCGACCAGGTATTTCTCTTTGTCGGTGCCCTTGATCTGGTTTTCCAGCTCGTAGCTGATGTCGAAGTGGTCTTCCAGGGCACGCTTGCCGCGACCGGTGACGATGGAAATTTCGGTCAAGCCGGCATCCAGAGCTTCTTCGACGCCGTACTGGATCAGTGGCTTGTTTACCACCGGCAGCATTTCTTTAGGCATGGCTTTAGTCGCTGGCAGGAAGCGAGTACCGTAACCGGCTGCTGGGAACAAGCATTTCTTGATCATATAAGTCCTTGAAAGGGCTGTGTGTACGAGTTTCGGCGCAGTCTAATCAGGCGGCGTGCACCTTACAATGCCCCGCACTGGCTAACCGATGCCATCATAGAGAAATATTCTGGCGGATAGTTCCGCAAATAGCCGAGCAGCCATTCTGCAGCCTCAATAGATAGCAGAGATCAGCGTACATTCAAACGAGATTGCGAACGCACCACCATACGCCCATCGGCACTCTCCCAGTGCATTTGGCGCTATCATGGCGCAATTGAACCAGCCAACGAGGCAGATAGATGTCGGAAGCAAAAAGCATCAACGGGTTCCTGATCATTCAGGCGAAAGACGGCCAATGGTGGATAAACAACTTCGGCGGCGGCGAGAATATCGCCGGGCCATTCCCTACCGAAGCGCTCGCGATTGAAGTGGCATCCGTATTGCAACTTGAACACCCAACCGTCAAACGCCGTGGTAAAGACAAGACTTGATCTGAAGCGGTTTTTTGACCAGGCCCTGCTTCGCGCAGGGCTTTTTTGTGATTGCCGGTACGAAAGTGGCCCTTCGCTATAACCTTTTGACGCCAGCGCTGTCACAGGCTTAGCCCACCCTTCTGACGACGATAACGACATGAATAGATTTTTGCCGCTGATTGCTGTGTTGACCCTGAGTGGCTGCGCCACCTCGGAAACCACGTATCTGAAGGACGGTAAGCAGGGACTGGCCATCGACTGCTCCGGCGAAGCCAACTCCTGGGCCACGTGCTACGAAAAAGCCGATACCTCCTGCGCTGGCACCGGCTACCGGATTGTCGGCACCGACGGCACACCGTCAACCAAGGAAAGCGACAAGACCCTGGGTGTCGACGTCGGCAATTTCAAGAACCGGAGCGTGGTTGTGGTGTGCAAGTAAGGCGCTGACGCTATATGTGAATTTCAGCAAATTTGATCCCGAGACCGCGCACGGTCTCGATCAAGTCGTCGAGACGACAGAAAGATTCGACTTCATCGTTATCGTCCACCAGAAAATAGCTGCGCCCAGCGCTTTTCTTGAAAAACACGATCCATTCCCCTGAATTCGCCGGATTCTGAATCACATGGGTGGCAGAGATGTGGCCCTCTGCATGGCGCTCCCGAACCTGCTCTCGCTTCATGCCCGACTCCAGAAATGACAATGCCGTCAAAGCAAAACCTTGACGGCATCAATGTTGATTGCAGTGAGTAGTCTATCAGCCGGAAATACAGGTATTGGCTGCTTTCTGCACGTCTTTTGGACGCACTGGCACATTGGACATCCGCTCATGCAGCTTGATGCTGCTACCACCGGAGCGTTCTTCAATGTCAAAGACAGCTGCCGGATCCGAGGAGAACTTCGCCGGAACAATCACGCGCATCCCGTCCTTGTGCGGCTCCACCTGTAGAGCGCCACGGCTCTCGGCCAGTTGTGTAACCAGGCACTGCGCGTACTCATGGGGCTTCTTGCCTGAGATCACGCTCATGGTCGGCAGCGTCTCGTTGATCTCCGAAACACTCGCGCAGCCACTCATGACCAACGCCACCGGCAGGACTAACACACCCCACTTCATACAAAACCTCCGATAAAGACCCTCGGACAGCGCAAATGCTGATTTTCTCCGAGGCGTACCGCTTTTATCGCTCATAGAATTCCGAATAACTGTTTTTAATTGTCAAAGCGGACCCCGACGACCCGATAATAACCTGTTCGGGCTGATAAACTGCGCCAATCGCCCATGCTATCGTTTTGATTTTGTAGAAAAAGCCCTTCTGGAGGCGCCCCATGAAATTTATCCACCAGCGCGAGCACCTCAATGAAGACGACATTGTCGTCATCCAGTGCTCCCAAACGTGCAACATCCGCTTGATGAACGACGCCAACTTCCGCAGCTTCAAAAATGGTGGTCGTCACACTTACCACGGCGGCGCATTCGACACCTTCCCGGCCCGGATCACCGCGCCGAGCACCGGTTTCTGGAACATCACCATCGACACGGTCAACCGCCGCCCGATCAGTGTTACACGTAAACCGACCCTGACTCACTCGATCAAGATCATCCGTCGCTCCAGCTCGAAACTGAGCTGAGCAACGTCCGCAGACGAAGAAAGGCAGACATGACCGTGGCTCAAACGACCAAGTACGTCATCAAATACAAACTCAACGGTGAACGCCGCTTCGAGTTTGCCCAGCTTGAAAACGGCACCGCCGAAGAAGCCAAGGCCGCGCTCGATGCCATTCATGGCCAGAGCGAGGACGTCATCAGCGAGATCAGCGTCAGCAAAGCGCTGTAATAGCCTGCGGAGCGACCACATGGATGTTGGCTCCCGCTTCTGAAATTTGACCGCAAGCGCCGGAGTGTTCGCCTCCTCCCCCCTGTTTAGACTGACTACCTCAACCTTGGGTCAAGGAGTCAGAATATGCTGGAGCAACAACTCGATGAGGATGGCTGGGCCATTATCAGATCGCTCCTCAGCGCCCCGGACTGCGACGAAATCAGCGCCTTTTATGGGGAGCCCGAACGCTTTCGTTCTCAGGTGATAATGGCTCGTCACGGGTTTGGTCGGGGCGAGTACAAGTACTTCAAATACCCTCTACCGGATCCCGTCGCCCGATTGCGCAGCGAGCTCTACCCCGGCCTGGTACCGATTGCCAATCGCTGGCACGAATGCATGGGGCTGCCGAGGCGTTTCCCTGCATCGCATGAAGCTTTTTTGCAACGCTGCCATGCCGCCGGTCAGGAGCGCCCCACGCCCTTGTTGCTGCAATATGGCCCGCAGGACTACAACTGCCTGCATCAGGACCTGTACGGCGAACACGTTTTCCCGTTGCAAGTGGCGATTCTTCTGTCAGAACCGAATGAAGACTTTACCGGCGGCGAGTTCGTGCTGACCGAACAGCGCCCCCGAATGCAATCACGCCCTCAAGTCATTGACCTGAGAAAAGGCGATGCCGTGATCTTTGCCGTCAGCCAGCGGCCGGTCAAAGGTGTTCGCGGGTATTACCGAGTGAACATGCGCCACGGCGTGAGTCGCCTGCACAGCGGAAAACGGCATACCCTTGGAATCATCTTTCACGATGCGTTATGAGTCATGAGCCCAATTACCCTGGATTTGTTTGCTGACGCAGACCCCGAGCAACCGCCCAAACGCTTGCAGATCGGTGAACAATCCTGCGTCCTGCACGGCTTCGCCCTACCCTGGCTGGACCCGTTGCTGATCGCCCTGGACGCAATCCTGGCAGCTGCGCCGTTTCGGCAGATGGTCACGCCCGGCGGCTTTACCATGTCAGTGGCCTTGAGCAGTTGCGGCACCTGGGGCTGGACCACCGACCGAAGCGGCTATCAATACACGCGCGACGACCCACAGACCGGAAACCCCTGGCCCGAGATGCCTGAGGTGTTTTTCGAACTGGCCCAAGCAGCGGCACGTGAAGCGGGATTTGCAGCGTTTGTTCCCGATTCCTGCCTGATCAACCGCTATGTCCCGGGGGCCAAAATGTCATTGCACCAGGACAAAGACGAAAACTCCTACGCAGCACCCATCGTGTCAGTGTCGCTGGGGTTGCCGGCGACCTTCCTCTTCGGAGGCTTCGAACGAGGCGATAAAAGCCAGCGCGTGCCGCTATTCCATGGCGACATCGTAGTCTGGGGTGGCGTGGACCGCTTGCGCTATCACGGCGTACTGCCGATCAAGGACGGGCATCATCCGAGGCTGGGCGAACAACGGATCAACTTCACGTTTCGCACTGCACGATGATGCGCTCGAATTTGACCGCAAGACCCGGAGTGCTGCGCCTCTTCTGTCTGATTAATCTGAATGAAACAGGTCAATGGAAATACCGACATGACAACTCATTCGACTAAAACAGTGACTGAAATCGATCCTCGCTGGGCCGCGGTCGTCGCCCGCGATCCTGCCGCGGACGGGCAATTTGTCTATGCCGTAAAAACCACCGGCATCTACTGCCGCCCCAGCAGCCTCGCACGTTTGCCAAAACCGCAGAATGTGGAGTTTTTCGACACGCCGGAGCAAGCGCAGGCGGCAGGCTATCGTCCGAGCAAACGAGCCGTTAAAGATCAAAGTGATGTCGCCGCTCAACACGCGGCCACGGTGGCCGCAGCCTGCCGGCACATCGAGTCTGCCGAAAATCTGCCTGCGCTCAATGAACTGGCCGACGCAGCGGGCCTGAGCAGTTTCCACTTCCATCGAGTGTTCAAAGCCGTCACCGGGCTGACACCCAAGGGCTACGCCACGGCCCATCGCTCGCGCAAGGTGCGCGAACGCCTGGCTGATGGGGGGACCGTCACCGACGCTCTGTATGAGGCCGGTTTCAACTCCAACAGTCGATTCTATGAAGCAGCCGATCACCTGTTAGGCATGAAGCCTGGAGACTACCGCGCTGCCGGACAGAACAACGACATCCGGTTTGCCGTCGGCCAGTGCTCCCTGGGGGCGATTCTGGTTGCTCAAAGTGAACGCGGCGTTTGCGCGATTTTGCTCGGGGACGACCCGCACCAGTTGGTCTGCGATCTGCAAGACAAGTTTCGCCGCGCGAACCTGATCGGTGCCGACCATGATTTCGAGCAATTGATCGCCAAGGTTGTAGGGTTTATTGAAGCCCCGGCCATCGGCCTCGACTTGCCGCTGGACGTACGCGGCACGGCGTTTCAGGAACGTGTCTGGCAAGCCCTGCGTGAGATTCCCGCCGGCCGTACCGCCAGCTATGCCGACATCGCCCAACGCATCGGTTCGCCGAAGGCGGTGCGCGCCGTGGCCCAGGCATGTGGCGCGAACAGCCTGGCGGTGGCAATCCCTTGCCATCGCGTGGTACGCAGCGATGGCAACCTGTCGGGTTATCGCTGGGGGGTTGAGCGCAAGCGTCAGTTGCTGGAACGCGAGACGCGCTGATCAGCGATTCACATCGACCACCACCCGCCCGCGCAATTGCCCGGCAAGCAAGCGCGGTGCGGCATCGATGGCTTCACTCAAGCCGATTTCATGGCTGATCAGCGGCAACAACGAGAAGTCCAGGTCCTTGGCCAGTCGATTCCAGGCCAACACGCGTCTGGCCTTTGGCTGGGTCACGCTGTTGATCCCGGCCAAGGTCACACCGCGCAAAATGAACGGGGCGACAGAGGCCGGGAAGTCCATGCCTTGTGCCAGGCCACAGGCCGTTACCGTGCCATTCGCCTTCGTACTGGCACAGGCATTGGCCAATGTGTGGCTGCCGACCGAGTCGATGACCGCCGCCCAACGCTCTTTGGCCAGTGGTTTGCCGGGTTCGGACAACGTAGCGCGGTCGATGATTTCACTCGCACCCAGCTGTTTGAGGTAGTCGTGCTCGGACGTGCGCCCGGTGGATGCGACGACGCGATAGCCCAGCTTGCTCAGCAGCGCGATGGCGAAACTGCCGACACCGCCGTTGGCCCCGGTCACCAGCACTTCGCCTTGCTCGGGCGTCACGCCGTTATGCTCCAGCGCCAGGATGCTCAGCATGGCCGTGTAGCCTGCGGTGCCGATCGCCATGGCCTGAGCGGTGGTAAATTCCTTTGGCAACGGGATCAGCCAGTCACCGTTCAGACGTGCTTTCTGTGCCAGCCCGCCCCAATGCCCTTCGCCTACACCCCAGCCATTGAGTACGACTTGATCACCGACCTTGTAGTCCGGGTGATCACTGATTTCGACAGTACCTGCCAGATCAATCCCCGGCACCATCGGAAACTTTCGCACCACCGGACTGCTGCCGGTAATTGCCAATCCATCCTTGAAGTTCAGCGTGCTGTACGCCACGCGTACCGTTACATCGCCCTCGGGCAGTTGATCGTCATTGATCTCTTGCAGTGTGGCCCGGTAGCCGCTGTCGTCTTTGTCGATCAAAATGCCTTTGAACATCACTGCCTCTCAATGGAGTCAATCAGGTGGACCCTTGAAATACCACAAAGAAACATCTCGCCGTACAAGACTTTAAGCTAAAGCGTCTAAGTGCCGAGCGTTTCCAAGCGGTGCGACTATGCTGTTTTTCGCGGTACTGAAATACCCGAAAAGCTGTCTCGTCAATGGAGCTGACAATGCCTCACCCCCGCTTCCGTATCGTTCTGCTGATGCTCTGCCTGTTGTTTTTTACCTCGGTGCAGGCCGCACCGACGACCCATTCCGGGGCCCCTGCCAACGAGGCACCGTCGGCGCCGACCTGGCCTCAAGTTCTGACCAGCGGGGATACCAGGCTAACCGTTTACCAGCCACAGCTCGACAGTTGGGACGGTTACACCTTGCAGGCGCGGGCAGCGGTCGAGGCCACCGGCGCCGATGGAAAATCCACCTACGCAATTGTGCAATTCAGCGCCCATACACTGGTCGACAAAGCCACCCGCTGGGTTGCGCTCGATCAATACACCCTCATCAAAGCCGATTTTCCATCCAGCGCTGCGCAATCTGACACTTGGGTCGCGGCTCTGCAAAAAGACGCGACCGATCGCAAGAAAACCATTTCCCTCGATCAACTGGAAGCCGCTGTGGGGGTGCTTGCCGCCGAGAAAAAGTCCAGTGGCGAACCTATCGAGAACGCGCCGCCGGCAATCATCACCTCTGATGTACCGGCGATCCTGGTGTACATCGACGGGGAACCGGCTTATCGCCCGGTAGACGGCACTTCGCTGGAGCGGGTCATCAACACCCGCCCGCTGCTGCTCAAGGATGCTCAAGGCAAACACTACCTGCATGTATTTGATGGCTGGATGATCGCGGATCAGTTGGGCGGCCAATACACGCCGGTGCCATCGCCCTCGGCCGAACTGGAAACAGCCAGGAAAGCTGCGATCCAGAGCCGTCAGGTCGACCTGCTGACCGGTCAGAGTGATCCAAAGGACAAGATACCGACCCTGGCCAAGCCACCGATCCCGCAGATCCATATCGCCACCGCGCCGACCGAGCTGATCGTCACCGACGGTGCGCCCCAGTGGCAACCGATTCAAGGCACCCAACTGCTTTATGTCACCAACACTACCGGACACCTCTTCAAGGAAATCGGTGACCAGGACAGTTATGTGCTGATCTCCGGACGCTGGTTCAAGGCAACTGACATGAAGGGGCCATGGACCTTCGTCCCCGCCGACAAACTGCCCACCGACTTCGCCAACATTCCCGATGACAGCGCCAAGGAGAACGTGAAGGCCTCCGTCGCCGGCACGCCACAGGCCAAGGAAGCCGCCATTGCGGCCACCATCCCGCAAACCTCGGCGATCAACAAAAGCGCGGTCAAAATGAGTACGCCGCAGTTCGACGGAGAACCGCAACTCCAGGCCATCAGCGGCACGCCGCTGCAATACGTGGTGAACACAGCAACGCCAATCATCATGGTCAACGCCAACAGCTGGTATGCGGTCGAGAACGGCATCTGGTTCAACGCCAGCTCGGTTCAAGGCCCATGGCTGGTCGCCACTTCCGTGCCGTCGGTGATCTACTCGATTCCACCGAACTCACCGATGCACTACATCACTTACGTCAAAGTCTACGAGGCCAATGGCGACACCGTGGTGGTGGGTTATACGCCGGGGTATCAGGGCACCACAATTGATCCGGACAGCGGCGTGGTGGTTTATGGCACGGGTTATCCCTATACGCCGTGGGTGGGCAGCGTCTGGTACGGGCCACCCGTAACCTACGGATTTGGCGTCGCCATGCGCTACACCCCTTGGACCGGCTGGACATTCGGCTTTGGTTTCGGCTGGAGTTGGGGTGGCAGCACCGTGGCCATGGGTTGGGGTTGGGGCGCCTATCCCTGGTGGGGAAATTACGGCTGGGGGTATGCCTGGGGCCCTCACCTTTATCCGGCGCCATTCCCTTGGGCCGGCGGCGCCTATGGCTATCACGGTGGCGCTGTTGCCTGGGGCCCCGGTGGCTGGGCCGGTACAACTGGCAACATCTACCGCCAATGGGGTGATCGAGCGTCAGTCAGTCGATACGGTGCCGGCTACAACGCCTGGACCGGCAATCGCTGGGCGGGTGAGGTTGGCTCTTCCTACAACTCACGGACCGGTGTCGCGGCAGCCGGTCAACGCGGCGCGGTGCACAACGTTTACACCGGCAATTATGCGGCGGGGCGCAGTGGCGTTGCTGTAGGGCCTGATGGCGGCGCGATCGCGGGGCAGCATGTAACAGTCGGCAATGCTCGTTACGGGACGCAGGTCGATGCCAACCGTGGTGCCGTTTACAACCCCAACACCGGAAATACCACCCAGTACGGCGGCATCAGCGGACGTAACTCAGGCGTAGGTCATGTCGGTGACAGCGTCTACGCCGGGCATGATGGCAACGTCTACAGAAAAACCGATGATGGCTGGCAGTCGATGGTCAGGGGCGGCGAAACTCGAGTCAACCCGGTGAACACCACGCAAATGCAAAGCCTGGATCGGGAGTCTGCCGCCCGCGACTTCGGCAACCAACGTTTTAACAACTACCACAGCTCCTCTCAGTTCATGAGTCATTCGTTTGGGGGCGGCGGTGGCCTGCATCGACGTTAAGCGCTGTTTTCCAGCCAGCCGGCCAAAAGTCGGCTGGCCCTGCGCCAGTCATTGCTGGTAAAAACCTGTTCTACCGTCCCTGCCCTGTTTTGATGTCGGAGAATCATTCCAATGAGCCAATGGCCAGACACCCGCATTCTTGACCTGCTTGGTATCGACGTGCCAATCATCCAGGCCCCCATGGCCGGCGCCAATGGATCGGCAATGGTCATCGCAGCGAGTAACGCCGGCGGTCTGGGCTCGATGCCTGCGGCCATGCTGAGCATCGAGCAACTGCGCGAGGAGCTGAAGACGATTCGCCAACACTGCCAGCGCCCATTCAACATCAACTATTTCTGCCATCAACCTCCGGCGCCTGATGAGCAGCGCGCCCGGGACTGGAAGCAACTGCTGGAACCTTACTACCGGGAGCTGGGCGTCGATTTCGAAGCACCGACGCCCGTTTCAAATCGAGCGCCGTTCGATGCCGCCGCCTGTGAGTTGGTCGAAGAGTTTCGCCCTGAAGTCGTGAGCTTTCACTTCGGCCTCCCGGAAAAATCCTTGCTGGATCGGGTAAAAGCCACCGGCGCGAAAATACTTTCCTCAGCCACTACCGTCGAAGAAGCTGTCTGGCTGGAACAGCATGGCTGCGACGCCATCATCGCCATGGGTTACGAGGCCGGTGGTCATCGCGGGATGTTCCTCAGCGAGGATCTGAGCAGCCAGGTGGGGACGTTCGCCTTGGTGCCTCAGATCGTTGATGCCGTGAAAGTACCGGTGATTGCTGCCGGCGGGATCAGTGATGCGCGAGGCGTTGCGGCCGCCTTCATGCTGGGCGCTTCGGCGGTACAGGTGGGCACTGCTTACTTGTTCACGCCAGAAGCCAAGGTCAGCAAGTCTCACTACACAGCGTTGCGCACGGCAAAAGAAAGCGAGACTGCCGTCACCAACATTTTCACAGGGCGCCCCGCCCGAGGAATTCTCAACCGGGTGATGCGCGAACTCGGGCCGATCAGCGATAAAGCGCCGACCTTCCCGCTCGCCGGCGGCGCGCTGATGCCGTTGCGAGCCAAGGACGAGGCAGACTTCAGCAACCTGTGGGCTGGCCAGGCGTTCCGATTGAGCGCTGAAATGACGACAGCAGAATTGACCCGACGCCTGGCAGAAGAAGCATTGGCCAAGCTGACCCGTCTATAAGACCAACCCTGTAGCCGCCGCCAAAGGTTGCGGCAGCGGCACAGGTTTATGCGACAAACCAACACGTTCCGTTTATAGGCATTTCGCTATATATTCTTTTATATAGCGATTACCCCCATTGCTGCACTCGCCTACCACGGAGCCATTTGATGACCAGTCGTGCCTCACGTTTTGCCCCTTCCTGCCTCGCCAGCCTGATCGCAGTCTTTGCTTTCGGCTCCGCCCACGCGGACGAAGTCCAGGTCGCCGTTGCTGCCAACTTTACTGCCCCGATCCAGGCCATCGCTGCCGATTTCGAGAAAGACACCGGGCACAAACTGGTCGCCGCGTACGGTGCAACTGGCCAGTTCTACACCCAGATCAAGAATGGCGCGCCGTTCGAAGTGTTCCTCTCGGCAGATGACACCACACCGCAAAAACTCGAAACCGAAGGCGACACGGTCAAGGGTTCCCGCTTCACTTACGCCATTGGCACCCTGGCGTTGTGGTCGGCCAAAGATGGCTACGTCGATGCCAAGGGCGACGTGCTGAAAAAGAACGAATACGCACACCTGTCCATCGCCAACCCCAAAGCCGCGCCTTACGGCCTGGCCGCCACTCAAGTACTGGCCAAGCTGGGCCTGACCGACAAGGTCAAGGACAAGATCGTTGAAGGCCAGAACATCACCCAGGCTTATCAGTTCGTTTCCACCGGCAACGCCGAACTTGGCTTTGTAGCCTTGTCGCAGATCTACAAAGACGGCAAAGTCACCAGCGGTTCGGCGTGGATCGTACCCGCCGACATGCATGACCCGATCAAACAAGACGCGGTGATCCTCAACAAAGGCAAGGACAACCCGGCTGCCAAGGCGCTGGTTGATTACCTCAAGGGGCCGAAAGCTGCCGCTGTCATCAAATCCTACGGTTACCAACTCTAAATGACGCTGACGAGTGCCGACTTCGCCGCCATCTGGCTGACCCTCAAACTGGCGTCCCTGACGACAGCCATTCTGCTAGTCATCGGCACTCCGATTGCGTTATGGCTGTCGCGCACCCGCTCCTGGTTTCGCGGCCCGGTCGGGGCGATCGTCGCCCTGCCCCTGGTCCTGCCGCCCACGGTGATTGGTTTTTATTTGTTACTGGTGCTAGGGCCTCACGGCGTTGTTGGCCAGTTCACTCAATCGCTGGGGCTCGGCACCCTGACATTCAGTTTTGCGGGGCTGGTCGTCGGCTCGGTGCTTTATTCAATGCCGTTCGTGATTCAGCCGCTGCAAAACGCGTTCTCCGCCATCGGCACTCGTCCGCTGGAAGTCGCCGCAACCTTACGTGCCAATCCGTGGGACACCTTCTTCAGCGTGATCCTGCCGCTGGCGCGACCCGGTTTTATCACCGCGGCGATTCTCGGATTCGCCCACACCGTCGGCGAGTTCGGCGTGGTGCTGATGATCGGCGGCAACATTCCGGACAAGACCCGCGTGGTTTCAGTGCAAATCTACGATCACGTTGAAGCCATGGAATACACCCAGGCCCATTGGCTGGCCGGGGCGATGCTGGTGTTCTCCTTTGCAGTATTGCTGGCGCTGTACTCCAGCCGTAAAACCAAAGCGGGCTGGAGCTGATCGATGATCGATATGCGTCTGAAACTCAGCTATTCGGGGTTCGCCCTGGACGTGGACTTGCAAATGCCCGGCCGTGGAGTGACGGCACTTTACGGACACTCGGGCTCGGGAAAGACCACTTGCCTGCGCTGTATCGCGGGCCTGGAGCGAGCCCAACAGGGTTTCATCCGGGTCAACGATGAGGTCTGGCAGGACAGCGAAAAGAAGATTTTTGTCCCGCCGCATAAGCGCGCGCTGGGTTATGTCTTCCAGGAAGCCAGCCTGTTTTCGCATCTGTCGGTGTTGGCGAATCTGGAATTTGGCCTCAAGCGCATCCCGAAACAACAGCGTCGGGTCGACATGGGTCATGCCACGGAACTGCTGGGAATCGGCCATCTGTTGGAGCGTCACCCGCAGCACCTTTCCGGTGGCGAACGGCAGCGAGTCGGCATCGCCCGTGCGCTGCTCACCAGCCCGCAACTGTTGCTGATGGACGAACCGCTGGCAGCGCTCGACAGTCAGCGAAAAAACGAAATCCTGCCGTACCTGCAACGCCTGCACGATGAACTGGAAATCCCGGTGCTGTACGTCAGTCACTCGCAGGATGAGGTGGCCCGACTGGCGGACCATATCGTCCTGCTCAGTGAGGGCAAGGCACTGGCCAGCGGCCCCATCGGCGAAACCCTCGCGCGCCTCGATCTGCCAATGGCGTTGGGCGACGACGCGGGTGTGGTGATCGAGGGGCACGTGAGCGCGTATGACGCCCACTATCAGTTGTTGACCTTGCAGTTGCCTGATACCGACCTGGGCATTCGCGTAGCCCATGCACCTATGCCGCTTGGCCAGGCACTGCGTTGCAAAGTTCAAGCGCGCGATGTCAGCCTGAGCCTGCGTGGCATCGAGCAAAGCAGCATCCTCAATCGCTTGCCGGTAACAGTCATCAGTGAAGTCGGTGCCGATAATGCCGCCCACGTGCTGATCCGCCTGAACGCTGCGGGCACGCCTTTGCTGTCACGCATCACCCGCTATTCTCGCGACCAGTTGGGGGTGCATCCCGGACAGCAGCTCTGGGCACAAATCAAAGCGGTGGCTGTCCTGGCTTGAATCCGCTGGCACGACGGCGAATGGGTGCGGTCAATGGCTGTATTGCCCCCCTGATTTGTCGTCGAGGATGACGCGCCATGGCCGATACCGCGCTGCCAGATGTATTGCCACCCGACCTGCACTATGTCGATGACACGCAGCCCGGAATCACCCGCAAACTATTGCGTGGAAAATTCAGCTACTTCGACCCTTCCGCTCAACGCATTACGGACCCGGACGAAATCAAACGCCTCAATGCCCTTGCCGTGCCGCCGGCGTATACGGAGGTGTGGATTTGCGCCGACCCACGCGGCCATCTGCAAGCCACCGGTCGCGACGCTCGCGGTCGCAAGCAATACCGCTACCACCCGCGCTGGCGTGAAGTGCGTGATGCCGATAAATACTCGCGCCTGCGGGACTTTGGCCGGGCGTTGCCAACCTTGCGTAAACAGCTCGAAACGTTGCTGGCGGCGCCCGGCTTCAGCCGAGACAAAGTCATGGCCACTGTCATCACCTTGCTCGATGCGACATTGATCCGGGTCGGAAACACGCAATACGCCCGGGACAATCGCTCCTATGGCCTGACCACCCTGCGCAGCCGTCACGTTGAAGTCAACGGCAGTGCGATCCGGTTCCAGTTTCGCGGCAAGAGCGGTGTCGAGCACCAGATCACAGTGAAAGACCGGCGCCTGGCACGCATCATCAAGCGCTGTCAGGACATTCCCGGGCAAAACCTGTTTCAGTATCTGGATGAAAACGGCGAGCGGCACACCATCAGTTCCGCCGACGTCAACGCCTACCTGCAAACCCTCACGGGCGCCGATTTCACTGCCAAGGACTACCGCACCTGGGCGGGCAGTGTGCTGGCGTTGTCCGTGTTGCGCGACATGCCGTGGGAACCGGAGTCGGAAGCGAAACGGCAAGTCGTGGAGATGGTCAAAAACGTCGCCAGGCAACTGGGCAACACGCCTGCGGTGTGCCGAAAATGCTATATCCATCCGGCAGTGTTCGACGCCTTTTGGCTAGGAGCCTTGGCTGAACTGCCCCGACCCAGGTTGCGTAAAGGGCTCAGGCCAGAGGAAGTCGGGCTGGCAATGTTCCTTGAGCGAATGATCGCCACTGCTGAAGCGACGAACTGACCTGTCTATTTTTTGCACGATCACAAAGAACTTCTATAGTTGATCTGAACAAGAATTAGCTACGGTGACGCCATGGAAGACATTTTCGTTGTGAAGCGATGCAACAAGATCATCATTCATGGTCGCCGAGCCGGAGAAGCGGGTCACCCGCCACCCGACGCTGCCGTCTGGTATCGCATCGCCGACACTCGCACCCAGGGTTTCATCGGCGATGGCTACGATTCTGAAGCGGATGCCAGAAAAGAATGCCAACGGCTCAATGCCACGTCGCAACTGATGGTCCGTCAAGGTTGATGACCATTCACCCGTCTGCTGCGGGACTATACTGAGAAATAGCTGAAGGATCAGTGACCCCATCGGCAGACAGCTCGCACCCAGCGGGCTTTTTGCTGCCAATTGCCAGGTTCTTCAACGGAGGTGTTTGCCATGTCCGAAAAAGAGTCCATCACCACCCTCCTCACCCTGCTTGACTCCCGCCAGGCTCGCCTTGCTGCCGCGTGCAAGGAAATTGCCGACTGGGTCGATCATCAAGGAGGGCACCCTACAGCCCTCAGAATTCGTGACCGGCTGAACGACATCGAAAAAGACACGCCTCTGATTCGAAACACGCTGTCGTCGTTGAAACCTGTCGACCCGCCCCTCCCACGGTTCAGATGATTCGATCCGGACACGCGACGCGAGAACAGGGCCTGTTTCAGGGCACATGAACGGCGACCTCATCGTCACCGTGTTCGCCCCTGCCTGAGTATCTGCCGCTCCCCCAACCCGGCCTTGCGCTGGGCTTTTTTTGCTCGCAACACAGCGATCGAACGCTGTCGTTCGCCAGGGGTCAAACCATCACACGTCGCGAAGGAGACGTACCATGGTCACCCACTTCAAAGTCAGCGGGCATCTGGCCTGCGGTCACAAGGGCAGCAACCTCACTTCCACCCAGGAATTGAATCGGGTGAAATGCCGAAGCTGCCGAAACACCGATGCGTACAAGGAAGCGCGCAAGGCCCAGCGCAATGCAGCACGCCGTGCCGCACGCAAGACCAAAGCCACTCACACCGCCAATGATTGGCGTGCCGCCTGGGTCGAACGGCTCTCCGCCATGGCCGGGTTGCAAAGACTGCCTCGTGGTTTTGCCGGCCAACCTTTTGTTTAACAGGCTCAGTTGACAGCAGGGTCGACTTCGCTCGACCCGGTGCTGCCCAAAGCATCGCTTGCGGGTGCCATGATTTCCGCGAGCGACATGCGTTTGAACGCATCCACCAGTCGCCGCCCCTCTTCAGGTTCGCAGGTGATGGCCAACCGCATGGTCGCTTCACCCAGTTGCCAGATTAAAAAAGCGGCATCCGCAACGCGCTGCACATCACTGCCTGGAAATACCCGCAGCATCGCATCGGTCAGTAGCCGGCCCGCCACACGACTCTCTTCCAACTCCAGCGCCACCAATTGCTTGTCGGCCTGCATCCCCGACCAGATATCACGCATCGCGGGCTCTGCCTGAACAATGTCGAAGTATTGATCGAGCAGGTTCGCATAGGCCTCGCGCAACCCTGCCGCGTCCTGAACCGCTGCCAGCGCGGCAGCGATACACCGGCGACTCTCGGCGTTATAGCGCTCGGCCAGTGTGCGGATCACCGAGCTCTTGTCTGGAAAATACTGATAAAGCGACCCGATCGATATCTCCGAGCGCTCGGCAATTTCACTCATCTTTAACGAATCGCTGCCCTTGGTCGCGATCAGCTGCGTTGCCACGGCAAGGATTCGCTCCAGCCGCTCGCGACTACGTTGTTGCGTGGGATTACGTCGCGCTGGCTCTGAAATGGTTTTCTCGAGCCCGGTGGTGGCTTTCTTCGGCACTGGCGTGATTCTCGATTAATAAGGTGACAAGCGCTCACCTTAGCACCGCCTATCCACACACCCAAGAAGATGGCCATACGTCGGTTTCCGTTCTGACGTTGGTTGACGGCAGAACATGAGCATCTATCATCTTTTTAACATGAGTATTGCTCACATTAAATCGACGGAGATGAATGCGATGAACACCACCCAAAAAACCATCCTCATTCTCGGTGGCACGGGGAAAACAGGCCGGCGAATCCTCCAGCAATTGCAATCGGCTGGACGCCCGGTGGTCTCGGGTTCTCGTGGTGCAAATCCGCCCTTTGACTGGGAGGATCGAATCACCTGGGATGCGGCGCTTGATGGCGTTGATGCCGTTTACATCTCCTTTCAGCCGGACCTCGCCGTTCCTGGCGCCGTCGAAACGGTCCAGGCGTTTACCGACCTGGCCGTCAAACGTGGCGTGAGCAAACTGGTGCTGTTGTCCGGGCGCGGAGAAGCCGAAGCTGAACAAGCCGAACGCGTCATACAAAACAGCGGTGTCGACTGGACGATCTTGAGAGCCAGCTGGTTCTTCCAGAACTTCAGCGAAGCGCATTTTCTGGAGCCCATTCTTCAGGGCGAACTCGCCCTACCCGTCGGCAATATCGCGGAGCCCTTTGTCGACGTGGAGGATATTGCCGAGATTGCTGTCCAGGCGCTGACCGAACCTGGACACTCACGCCAGCTTTATGAGCTGACGGGCCCACAGGCGCTGACGTTCGCCGAGGCGGTCAATCAGATCGCTCAAGCGACCGGTCGCGATATCCGCTTCCTCGCCGTGCCGCCGCAAGCCTATAAAGAGGCCTTGGAACAGGAGCAATTTCCCGCCGGGTTAATCGACCTGGTGCTGTACCTCTTCACCACCGTGCTCGACGGGCGCAATACCCCCCTTGCCGATGGCGTCCAGCGCGCACTGGGCCGTCCGGCACGCGACTTTACCGATTATGTTCGGCGCACTGCAGCGACGGGTGTCTGGGCGAATGAAGGATGAGCAACACATTCGCTGCGCACTCAAAATGAGGTCAATACCTGTTCGGTCATGCCGACCTTGACGACACGGCTCGCAACACCCGGACACAAATGCGCAATCAGCACCTTGACCGAAGTCAAAACTTCACCTGCTCACCGTAGGCAAAATTGTTCGCGGCCGGAATAGCACATCGGCTGTTAACCCGCGCCGCGACAATACGAGAGCACCTGTTAGTCGTACACCGGTAGATCAACCTGAACAGATGAGCCTATGAAAGACTCCATTCGCTACGCCGACTACATGCATATGATCGGAGCCGGTCGCCGCGAAATCCCCATGCGTGAACTGGTGTCCGCCCCCGTTCGCGATGCCGATGGCCGCTGGCAGGCCGCGCCCCACAAAACGGCGAAATTACGAGCTGGCGAGATCGCCGCCATCCTCAAGCCTTATCTCAATGTCCGGCTGATGGAGCAGGTTCGCGCCGTGGTGCCCTTGGCCCTGTACCTGGTGCTGTTTCAGATCATCATCTTGCGCCAGTTGGTGGAGGATTCGCTGCTTGTCACGGGCGGCTTGTTCGCCGTGATCGTCGGGCTGATGTTGTTTATGGAAGGGCTGAAACTCGGCCTGATGCCTTTCGGCGAAATAATCGGCAGCAACCTTCCGCGCAAGTTATCCCTGCCTGTGGTGTTGCTGGTTACCCTGCTGCTGGGTATCGGGGTGACTTTCGCCGAACCCGCTATCGGCGCGCTGCGCGCCGCTGGGCAGAACGTTTCTGCGCAGCGCGCCCCCTACCTCTGGGCGATACTCAACCAATGGACCAGCGAACTGGTCCTGGTTGTGGGGGCCAGCGTCGGTCTGGCCGCTGTAACCGGTACGCTGCGCTTCCTCTACGGCTGGAGCTTGAAGCCGTTGATCTATTTATCGCTGGCGCCCGTGCTGTTGCTGACGGTGTACATGTCCAGTGACCCTGAGCTTGCGAAAGTTATCGGCTTGGCTTGGGATGCTGGCGCGGTCACCACCGGGCCGGTCACTGTACCGCTGGTGCTGGCGCTGGGCATCGGCATCGCGGCTGCCGCCGGCAAGGGCGGTTCCGGGCTGTCCGGGTTCGGTATTGTCACCTTGGCTTCGCTGTTTCCCGTCATCGGGGTAATGCTGCTGGGCCTGTACGTGGCGGCTATCTCCTCGCCGGCGGAAATCGTCGCCGCCGCGCAAGCCGCTACCGAGGCCGGACAACTGGCGGCACCCTGGCACGAAGTCAGCCCCGGACTGGAGATTGTTTCGGGACTGCGGGCCATCGTGCCTTTGGTGATATTCCTGATGGTTGTGCTGAAACTGCTGTTGCGCCAGAACCTGCCGCGGCGCGGCGAGATCCTTCTCGGTATCGCACTCACCGTGGTGGGCATGTGCGTGTTCAATCTCGGGTTGACCTACGGTCTGTCGAAGCTGGGAGGAAGCGCGGGGTCGCTGATTCCGGCGGCCTTCATGCAGACACCCGGCGCGGACAACTCCCCGCTCTATATCTATCAAGTGGGACTGGTGCTGGCCTTGGCGTTCGCCTGGGTGCTCGGGTACGGGGCAACCGTCGCCGAGCCTGCGCTGAATGCGCTCGGCGTCACCGCCGAAACCCTTACCAACGGTTTTATCCGCAAGCGCAGCCTGATACGTGCTGTATCGATAGGCGTCGCCTGCGGTATTGCCGTAGGTGTGGCCAAACTGGTGTTCGGCCTGCCACTGGTCTGGCTGGTGGTGCCGCCCTATTTAATCGCTGTGGTACTGACGGTTTTTTCGACCGAAGAGTTCGTCAATGTGGCCTGGGATAGCGCCGGTGTCACCACGGGGCCCATCACCGTGCCGCTCGTTCTGGCCATGGGGCTGGGGCTGGGCAATGCCACTAACGCAGTCGAGGGTTTCGGCATTCTTTGTATGGCATCCGTCGGTCCTGTCATCAGCGTCATGCTGCTCGGACAGTGGGCCCGTTTCCAGCTGTGGAGACAGACAAAGGCCGCCACACAACAGCCTGCAAATCAATTATTGAACACCGGAGAAGCGGGATGAAAGCTGAAGGGATTACCTACCTGACTGACGTTGCACTGATCACCTGCATTGTCCCCGTCGGGCGTGCCGACCTGGTGATCCGTGCGGCGCAGGGCATGGGCGCACCAGGCGCCATTGTCTACCACGCCCACGGTCTTGGCCCCCGTGAGCGGCACGGCCTGCTCAGCATCGCCATCGATGCGGAGAAAGAAGTGGTCAGTCTGCTGGTCGCGGCCGACTATCAAGACGCAGTACTCGAGGCCATCTACCACGCGGCCAACCTGGATGTTCCCGGTGCGGGCATGATCTATGCGACACCCGTGGAAAAAGTCGCCACCTACATTCCCCGCGAAATGCTGGAACAAGGGAGTGCCTCATGAGCGTGGCGGTTGCGGGTATTCCGGGCGGCGCGGCAAAACTCATTACCTGCGTGTTGCCCGACGATGGTACGGAACGCAGGCTGCTACTGCTGTTGCAAGAGGCGCATGGCATTACGCGCGCGGACAGCGTGAGTTGCCGCGGCGTGGCCGTACTGCAGGCCGCCAAAGCCCCCCGCAACGAGGTGCCGGAGGCGGTTCTCTCCCGGGTGGTCAACGTGGTGGTGGATGAAGCCCAGGCCGAGACGGTGTTCGACTTCATTTGCACACACGCCGGGCTGACCGAGCCGGGCAGAGGCTCGGTGTACATGATTGCGTTAAATTTCGCGACGCCACTGGTGATGCCTACGGACGCAACGCAATAACGCAGCGCGAGGTTTAGGACTCTTAGGTCAGGTCGCTTAGTACCGATAGGTAGCCTGCACTGAAACTCCATTCGCACTGTTGTCGTAGTTGGCACTGTATTCAGGTTGAACACCGGAGTTGTTCGGTTGCTTTACGGAAACTTTGGAATCCCAGAGATAACCATAAGCGAAGTCTATCGTCAGATCGGAATTCGGTGAGTAAGCCCCCCCCAAAGTCACGGCTTGGCGATTCCCAACCGGAATGCGCACGCTGCGATCGGCATTTCTGATTGGCGACGGGTCATAGGCGTAGCCTGCGCGCAACAGCCATTGTTGGTTCAATTGATAGGAGGCGCCAACTGCAGTGCTCCACGTGTCGCGCCAGTTCATTTCTTCGATCACACTTCCCAGGCCAGCCGCCTGACCCACGGGGGAAAGACCGCCGTTGATTGCCTCGACCTTCTGGATCCGGCTCCAACGTTTCCAAGTGGTCCCCAGATAGCCCGTCCAGCGACTATTGAAATGATGGGTGATAGACGTGTCCACGGATTCGGGCATAGTGAGGTCAATCTTGTTGTCATACTTTCCGTCCAGAGGGATCACGCTCGGGGAGCCAGAAACCTCAGTATGCCCTTCGAGTTCATAGTCCACCTTCGAGTGATAGTTGATCCCCCAACGGGTTGCCTCAGTAAAGTCAACCAAGATGCCTACGTTGTAGCCGAGTGCTGTGTCATCGCCTTTGATGGTGACCAGTGTGTCCTCGCCGTTGTTCAGGGCGCCGGTGGCCAGGTAGTTTTGAAGCTTTGCATTGAAGTGGTTTATGGTCGGTCCGCCACCAATGGACACGTAATCATTGATCCGCCAGGCAATGGTGGGCTGAAGGGTAATCTCCTTTGTCGTGCTATAGGAACCATGGTAGCGGCCCTGAAAAGTGCTCTCGTAATCATTGATCAGACCACTCGGAGCATAGAGACCCAGGCCAATCGAAAAACGATCGTCAAGTGGCGTCGACATATAAGCGAAGGGCACAACTCCCAACGGCACGGAGTCCCCTTTATTCGTTCCTGTGGCACTGCTCTGTGCATCACTGATGTCGTCGCTCACCGAAACGACCGCCGCACCACCGGAAATCTCAGTGCGCTTCAACTTGGTCAAACCTGCGGGATTTCCATAGATGGTGCTGGCGTCCAGCGCGGAAGATGACCTTCCCGCATAAGCAGTTCCCGCACTGCTTGCACTTTGTTCGTTTAAGGCAATGCCATTGGCGCTGGCAATAGTGGAGGCACTGAGTAGTGCGATGGCGCTGCTGAATTTAATCCAGACAGCACACTTACGCTGAGCAGAGAGACACGGGATCACGCGGCTATTCAGTTTCATTTTCCACCTCTTGTTTATTGTTTTTGTTGATTGCACGCAGGCAAGGCTTCGCCGTCCTGTGCACTTCTCAGTGCCGGCTGGAGTTGATCGATGGTGTGTAAAACACCCTGGCTGAACAGCGCCAGGGAATGACTGCTGGACTTACAGACTGCGAATCAGGAACTCAATTAATCCACTCGACTTGAAAGCTGTAACGCCCCAAAAGCGGAGCCAAGACTTCCTGGCCAGTGCCGGCCCTGACGCAGGCAACCTGCCCACGACGATTGTCCTGCACGACTTCAACAGCAATATCCGAAAGCCCCAGACGTTCGACTTCCTGCAGGACTACTTTGGCAATCTCCCGCTGCTGCAAAGCCGGCTTGAATATCTTGCCCACGGCCGTCAGTGGCAGCGCGTTGAGGATTTCAATGCGCTTGGGAACTGCTGCCCGCTCGCTGATGTTGTGATGTGCGAATATCTGGAGCTCTTCGGCGTTGCACACTTGTCCGGGGCGTAGTTGAACGTACGCAACCGGCACCTCGCCCGAGTAGGCATCGGGGCTGCCGATTGCAGCGGCCAAGGCGACGGCGGGATGCGTCTGAAGAGCCTCCTCGATTTGCTTGGGATCGATGTTGTGGCCACCACGGATGATCAGTTCCTTCTTGCGTCCGGTCAGCCAGAAGTAACCTTGCGCATCCTGGCGACCCAGATCGCCTGTATTCAGCCAGCGCTGACCGTCGATATCGATCCAGAGGCCCTGATTATGACGCTCCTCCAGATAACCCTCGAAGAGGTTCGGACCACTGATCGTGATGAGGCCGATCTCATCCACGTTGGCGTCGCGCAGGTACTCTCCCGAATCATTGAGCAGGACCGCGCGCATATTCTGGTAGGCGATCCGCATCCCGATGGAGCCGATATGGCGCTCGCCATGGGGTGGATTGATTGAAGAGACGCAGGCACCCTCGGTAAGACCGTAACCTTCAAGGATCCTCACCCCGGTGCGGCGCTCGAACTCCCGGAAAAGCTCAGCCGGCATCGGTGCGGCGCCACACATGGCAAAGCGAAGACTGGACAGATCCCGGCCCTGCCATTCATTTTGCAGAAGTGCGGCATAGACAGTTGGCACGCCGGAAAAGAGGTTGATGCCGAAGTGCTCGACCATCTCCCAGAATCGTGGGATCACCCCCTCGCCCCGATACCCCTGAGGCGTCCCGAGGATCACATGGTCGCCTTGAGTCCAAGGCATCAGCCCAGTCACCAGCTGGCCATTGACATGAAACAGCGGCAGGCCACAAAAAACAACCTGGCCACCACTGCGTGGCTGCAAGTGAGCCGCTACGGCCCATGCGTTGAATACTTCCGAGCCATGAGTACGCGCGGCGATCTTGGGGAGCCCGGTAGTGCCGCCCGTACAGATGTAGGAGGCGCACTCATCCTGACGAATTTGTCGACCGCTCTTCAGGTGTGTGTGCGGCTGAGTGTTCATCAGCGATTGCCAATCGTGGATCGCGATGCCGCTGTGTAAGTCTCGTTCCTTCAGCGCCACGGCTTTCAGAGCTCCACGTACAGGTTGCGCGACATAGGGCTCCATGCTGACCCAGACAACAGACTTGACCGTGGGCAACTGATTCAGCTGCGACGCCAATTTGGGCCACAGGTCACTGCCCGCCATCGGCGCGAGCGTCACCACCACGGATGCCTTCGCGGCATTCAACAAGCCAGCCAACTGCTTGGCTTCAAGCAGAGGATTGATCGCCATGGCAATCCCCGCCGCCTCCCCGCCCCATAGAGTGAAGTGGGTTTCCGGCAGGTTGGGCAGGATGAAGGCAATCACCTCGCCCGGTTTTATGCCCAGGTCATGGAAGGCATTTGCCGCGCGGGTGATATCCGCGAAAAGATGGGAGTAGTTCCACTTGTAGGTGCGTTTGAAATCGGCGGCATCGGCGAAGAAACTGAGCGCTGGTGCCTCGGGGGAGCGCTCGGCCGCCTGACGCAGAACTTCATAAGTGCTGCTAGCCAGGCCACGCTCCGACAAGGGGACGCGTTCGAGGCTTTCGATGTCATCCAGGGTCTGCACTACCATCAGGCTTCCCCCACGACGCGGTTGCGTTGTACGCCGAGGTCGATCACACCGTCGGCGCTGCGAATGCGCGCCTCGACCACGTCACCGACCTTGAGATACTGCGTCCGGCCTTCCTGCGCCTTGAGGAAAAGCTTCCACTTGGTGGCTTCGGGCAGCAGGGCTGCAATGCGCATTTTGGCAGGCGAAGGGATCGTCAGGGCACAGCCGGCAGGCGTACCGGTGGCGATCAGGTCTCCAACGGCGAGATCTTGCAAGGCGGAGAGTTCAGTCAAGGTTTCAGCGGGGCCGTAAACCAGATTGGCCGTGCTGTCGTTCTGTCGCACCTGGTCGTTGACTGTCAGGCGTAGCTGCAGTGCTTTCAGGTAATGCATGCTCTTGGCATCCAGAAGGCAGAGGTACGGGCCGACCGGGCCGAAAGTGCGGTAGCTCTTGCCTTTGTAAAACTGCATCTGGGGAATCTGAATGTCACGAGCCGAGTAGTCGTTGACAATGACGACGCCTGCTATGAACTCATGCAGATTGGCGTCTGTGACAGCAATAGCGCCGGTGATTGAGCGCTTCATCACAAGACCCAGTTCGATCTCGTAGTCAAGGAAGCGCACGTGGCGCGGTTTGATGAGGTCGCTGTCAGCCGCCACCAGGCAACTCGTCGCCTTGGTGAAGATCATATTGAATTTCTTCGCATCCGGGTCCATGCCCGACTCGATCATGTGCTGGCGGTAATTGGCACCCTGGCAGACGAACTGCTGGTTACGGGTTACCGGAGACAGCAGTTTTACTTCACCCTCCTCCAACTCCGAACCTTTCAGTTGAGCGAGGTCGTCGATACTGTTCTGGCGAATGAAGTCGCCGGTGGTTTCAAAGACACCGGGAACAACTGTGATACGGCCCTGGCGTAGCACGCCCCAATGGATACCATTCTGAAATTCAAAGCGGACTACGTGTACTGCAGACATTGAAGGCACTCCTGGAGCGGTGTTTTCCCCGTGCTCGATGGCACGAGAATTCTGGTGTTGTTCTGAGGGCGGGCTGGTAACGCTGTAAACCATCGAGACGCCGGCGATCACAGCGCCGGCTTTGAGCACATCGCGCCGGCCATATCTGATTGAACGGCCTGACATGGCGACAGCTCTACCCGAACATCCGCATGAGTGTTACCAACTTTCGAATGGTCAGGTCCGGGCTGCGTCGCAGGTTGCGGATCAGCAGTAGCAGATTGGCCAGGCTCATCTTGGGTTTGGTAAAACTCTTGGGCATGCGCTGCCCCCACTGCGCCATTGCCTCGGGGCTGACCGGATGAATGCCCGTAGGCCGAGTGGCCGTGAAAAGATCCCCGTCGCAGTAGTGCTCGTGCTTGTCACCCCAAGGGTCTTGCCAGTAATCGAAGATCTGACTGCCCAGAATGTGTCGGCCGATACCCCATGAGTGCTCCCAGCCGCGGTCGCGTAAAACGCGCTGCCCCATGCCCACGGCGTCTGCATCGACGACTTCATAGGCGCTATGGCTGTAGGTAGCCATGAACCCTTGCGCAATCGCGAGCGTGTGGTGATCCGCGGGAATGTCACCGAGATCAAGGCGCATGAAAGTGACGATAGGCGTGCCATCGGGAAGTACCTGCACATCGCTGGGAATAAACCCGAAATGCTGCGTATACCAGGCACAGGTTGCTTGATAGTCGGCCACTTCAATGACGATGTGGCCAAGCTTGAGGACTTCAGGGGGAGCAATCGGCGGGCGCTGCGTGGCGTTGATTCGCGGTTGTTCCGTCGCCAGATTCCAGTTGAGAGGAGTTCTATGGGCCAGCGTCTTGCATGGCGTCTGGTCGCAGACGGCTTCCACAATGAACCCAGAAGGATCCGTCAGTCTGACGTAATACCCTTTACCAGGATGTTCCGATTTCTCGACCGATGACGCACCCGGGATTCGAGTGAGCTTTTCCAGTTCGTCCAGAGACTGCACGGCAAGTCCGAACCCGATGAAACGTGCATGTTCGGCCCGTTGGACACGGTAACAATATGCAGTGGCGTCAGTGGCCCGCATATAGAGCGTATCGGCCTCCTGCCGACTTACCGCCAGGCCGAAGTCAGTCAGGAACCGCGCCGCCTCATCCAAGTCCGGCCGCTGGAAGATCAGGTGCGTCAGATCCCGGGCCTTGACCGTCGGCTGAGGATGCCGGGCGGGCTGTTGCGTCGCCAACCGATGCAATTCGATTTTATTGTTCATTGTTCTTGTTTTCCGGTTTTTTAGGGCAAAGCTGTCCCGAACCCCTGAAAATCCAGGGGTTTATCCAGTCAAGTCAGTTACGGATTTAGTCGAGAGATGAAAGTGCCGGCAACTCCATGGTCGCCAACGCACGCGCCTCCTCTGACGGCACACCCAATGCCCGCAGTACCAGCTCGGCGGTATCAGAGCCCGCCTCGCGCCACGTCCGGTGACCTTCCAGTACCAGGAAAATCGAGCCGAGTACGCTGCTCGATATCAGCGTCAGTACCGAGAGCAATTGCTCCTGCGCAAACGTGTAGCGCCCAGTGGTAAGCCCGCTCAGGAGATCCCTGGTCGCCTGGCTGCTGAACATTTCGCGCAACGCAGAATTGCTCATGGCAAATTTATGGATGAACGCGCCCCACTGGGAGTCTTCGTGCGCTCGGCGAATGAAGAATCGAATGCCATTGGCCAGGCGATGAGCAGGATCCGTGAGGGAATTGAAGCTCTTGTTGACGCGTTCATGCATCTCCCTCGCGAGATGACTGGCAACCGCCTCGAACAGGCTTTCCATGCTGTCGATGTTGCTATAGACCGTTCCGCGCGCCACGCCTGCCTCTTGTGCGAGGTCGAGAATATTCACTTGTGAGGTGCCTTTTTCAGCGAACAGGCGAAAGGCGGCTTGATGAATGCGGCGTTGTGTTGGATTCAGGGATTCCAYGGTTCTCTCTCCAGGATTACCTTATGGGTTGATTGAACACTCGTGTTCATTTTACGTCAACCATATTTTTTAGCATGTTGGTTTCTCTGTCTGAATAATGGGCTTAAACCTATATAATCCGATTGTCTTGATCGATGATGGCGGGTCAGAAAAAGTGCTGCACATTGACACAACTGAACACGCATGTTCAATTATGTTGACTGACTCTTTATCAGCTGAAGGACAGAACATGACCGGCTCAAATCTCTTCAAACCGCTTCGATTGCCCAACGGCACGGTGATTCCAAACCGGATCGCCAAGGCTGCCATGGAGGAGAACCTTGCCAATGAGGATCACGCTCCAGGGGAAGCGCTGGTCAAGCTCTATCGGAGTTGGGCGGAGGGTGGTGCCGGTCTGATCATCACCGGCAACGTCATGGTTGACCGTCACGCCTTGACCGGCCCCGCTGGTGTAGTGCTTGAGGATGATCGGAACCTGGGCAAATTCAAGCTTTGGGCCGAGGCTTGCCGCAGCCGTGGGGCCCAGGCCTGGATGCAAATCAATCATCCCGGACGGCAGCTGTTGGCTTCAATGGGGCAATCGGCAAGGGGGCCTTCCGCAGTGGCGGTCGATATCCCCGGACTTTCAAAAGCGTTTGTGCCGCCCAGGGCTTTAGAGGAGCAGGAGATCGAAGAACTGATCGAGCGCTATACCCAAGCGGCGGTGCTGGCCGAGCGCGCCGGATTCACCGGCGTGGAGGTTCATGCAGCGCATGGCTACCTGTTCAGCCAATTCCTTTCGCCCTTGACCAATCGGCGCGAAGACCGCTGGGGCGGTAGCCTGGAAAACCGCGCGCAAATTGTATTGAAAACCATCGACGCAATACGTCAGCGAGTGGCACCGATCTTTTGCGTCGCCGTGAAGCTCAACTCCGCGGACTTTCAGCGTGGCGGGTTCAATGCCGAGGACGCGGCTCGCGTGGTGGAAATGCTTAACGAGAAGGCGGTCGACCTGGTCGAATTGTCGGGTGGCAGCTACGAAAGCCCGGCCATGCAGGGACAGACCCGCGATGGCAGCCGCTTGGCGCGAGAAGCCTATTTTCTTGAGTTCGCGGAGAAAATAGGAGAAATAGCGTGCATGCCGCTGATGGTCACCGGCGGCGTGCGTAGAAAGGAGGTCGCCGAGCGAGTGGTGAGCGGTTCGGTGTCGATGGTCGGACTTGCTACTGCGTTAGCAATCGAGCCAGCCCTGCCGAAACAGTGGATGGCGGGTCGCGACATTAAAGTGGAGCCCATCGTCGTCCGATGGAAGAACAAGACGTTGGCGTCKCTTGCCGTGGCGTCGGTGATCAAGAAGCAACTCGGCTTGCTGAGCCAAGGAAAACGGACAAACCCCGCGACGTCGCCACTCATGGCGTTGATCGGCAATCAGTTGAAGGCTCGTCGCCAGGCGAAGAGCTATCGGCGATGGATTGATCAAGCCTGGCAAAAGGATGACATCCGTTCAGACCGGTAGCGGCTTGCCGGCAATCTTCCTGGCTCTGGCAGGCGTGACGCCCAGAGCCTGGAGAACCATTTCGGCAACCCGCAGATCGTGCTCAGCCACTGCCCGCCCCTCGACAACCGAGCGCATGGCTCCGGTTGTGCACGACAAGACAATATCCAGGGCGACCCCTTCGTCCTCGTATGCAAACGTGCCCGCTCGCTGTCCCTCACGCAGATCGCCCAGTACATGGTCAGCCAGACGCGAGCGCATTGCCTGGTCGAAATGGATAATGCGCAGCAGCGCATTCGCCCATTGCTGGTCGGCCGCGGCCCGGCATACAAACATGCGCACGCCGATCGAAAGCCTCTGTGCGCCGCAGTGCACGTCCCTGCTCATGGCGGAAATGGCATCGGAGAACTCGGCGGCCATGGCGATGCCCACCGCCTCCAATACCTCGTCGCGAGTTCGAAAATAATTGTAGATGGTGCCGTTGGATACCGCTGCTTCCGCGGCGACCTCGAGCAATGCGATCTCCCCCACTTCCTTACGTGCGATAAGGCGTAATGCCGCGTCCACGAGACCGCGACGGGTGCGCTCACGTTTCTTGTGACCTCTCGTTAGAGGTTCTGGCGCGTCAGATTCTAAAGGAAGAGTGGGGGAATGCATTATCAAGCTCGCAATCTAATGGGCTGGTTGATGGTAATGGAAACGCTGTCCGGAGTGGCGTCTTTGCCGGCCAGCAAGCGCCTGCAGTCCTGAAGGAGATTGCCTGCCTCTGCGCCAGGGGCGTGGTGCATGATGATACGGTCGGGGCGAACCGCGACGAGCGTTCCCTTGGCAGCCAGCGGCAGGATCTCATGGTTCATGTCTTCGATGAAGTCACAGCTGCCGCCGGAGCGTTGGCCGCGAGCTCTGACCTCTAAAAAGTGACCTCCCATTTTTTCCCAGGAAACGATCTGATCAGGGGTCAGCAGTGACAACGGGTCAACACCGAATCCAACCAGGGTCAGGTTGTCTCCAAGCGCATCGTCGCTCAGTTTGATCTGCTTTTGCAGGTTGCGTATCCAGGTCTGGGGAAACAAGCTGCCGCGCACCAGTTTATCGCCCCGGCGATGCTGTACGAACAGGCCGTGCTTGAAGGTGTTCTTCGGCTTGATGTCCAACTGTTCGAAGTACCTCCTGGTAGCGGGAGTCAACGCCAGCGTACGCATCAGGCCGTGGATAAAGAATGCGGCGATCTTGTTCTTGGGCATCACCAGGCGCCCCATGAGTTTCGCCAGATTGATCATCGCCTGGGCGTGGGGACGGCGTTCTACGTCATAGGTCTCAAGTATTGCAGGCGTGGCATGGCCGCGAAGGACCCAAGCCAGTTTCCAGGCAAGGTTGGAGCCATCCCGAAGTCCCGCGACGAGACCTTGCCCGACAAAAGGGGGCGTGATGTGCGCGGCGTCGCCGGCGAGAAAAACGCGCCCCTGGCTGAATCTGTTGCAGCAGCGAGCGTGGAATCGATACACCGCCTTGCGCTCGATTTCCAGTTCTTGCGGGTTGATCCATGGCGCGATCAGCCGGGCTATGCTTTCCGGGCTTTCCAGCTCTTCCCGGGACTCGCCGGATTGCAGCATGAACTCCCAACGCTCCCTGCCGCCGGGTGCCGGCATGTGCGGCGTTGGGCGCAGCGGATTACAAAGAAACTCAATGTGATCAATCGCTGACTTATGCCGGTTCTTGACGTCGACAATCAGCCAATCCTCCGCATAGGTCTGTCCTTCGAACTCCTGACCAATCAGCGCTCTGACCCTGGAACTGGCGCCGTCCGCACCGATCAGGTACTGGGCGCGGACAGTATGCGAGTGCCCATTTTGATCCCGTACGGTGGCGACCACGCCCTGCGCTTCTTCGACCAGACTCTCCAGCTCGAAACCACCCAGGCTGGTCACTGATTTCAGCCGGGAAACCTGGCCACGCATCGCTCGTTCGAGGTCGGGTTGATAGAACGTCACAAGCTTGGGATGGCCGTCGATACACCCCTCGGTATTGGCTCGACCGAATTGCCCGAGTACCGGTGAGTGCATCTTCACTTCAGGGATGACGATCTTCTCGAAAGCGTCTTCCGACAAACCTGCGAGTTGCAGGATGCGTAGCGCCTCGTTGTCCAGGGCAATGGCACGAGGCATCAGTACGATTTCATGGAGCTTATCCAGCACCAGGGTCGTAACCCCGTAGCGGCCGAGCAGCGCCGCGATTGTTGCACCAACCGGACCGTATCCGACGACCAGCACGTCAACGGCGGAGGGAGGCAATTCGGAATCTTTCTTGTTGTTGTTCATTTCGAGCCCTTGTTGTGATTGAAGTCGTGAGGCGCGCAGGTCTCATCGTCAGGCAGACTCAAGGTATGCAATATTGAGAGATATTTCAATATTGATGTTTTTGTCATTAATTTTTGAGATCATTGAAAAACCGTGATGTGACCGACCGGACGAGCTGAGATAAAGGCGTCAGTGGCCGCGTTAAGGCGCGTGGCGTGAAGTTGCACGTGTGCCAGTTTCCGACCGACGACGCTTGGCTTCAGAGCCGATCAGCGTTGTCATGTCAGCAATGGACCAGGACGGCAGGAACATTTTTTTCAACGCTGAATCCCGTGCGAAACTTCAACGCACTACCCTGTTTCAAGTCTTTAGGAATCAACCGTGGCGCGTCCGCAGCCCCATCCGTCCCCTGCCCTGCTTGACTTTGGCGAGTTCGAACTCAACGAGACTAACGCTTGCCTGTTGCGTGATGGGCAAGCGGTGGCGTTGGCGCCGACCCCCTTTCTGTTGTTATGCGTGCTCGCCCGCCAGCCGGGGTCGTTGGTATCCAAAGACGCCTTGCTGGATGCCGTGTGGGGGCATCGGTTTGTCAGCGATTCTGTCCTGAAG